>NZ_JANCPI010000003.1:0-152900 GCF_024295435.1 Streptococcus sp. CF7_Ac1-8
CCTCTTTTTCCATTTTGAAATGGGGATTCTTCCTTGAAAATAATCAGTAATTGTGCTAAAATTAAAAGAACATTCTAAAATATTCGGAATTTAAAGTAAGGAAAAACATGGCTAATATTTTAAAAACAATTATCGAAAATGATAAAGGAGAAATCCGTCGTCTGGAAAAGATGGCCGACAAGGTTTTCAAATACGAAGACCAAATGGCTGCTTTGACAGATGACCAACTAAAAGCAAAAACAGTTGAATTTAAAGAACGTTATCAAAATGGAGAATCACTGGATTCATTGCTTTATGAGGCATTTGCGGTTGTCCGTGAAGGTGCTAAACGTGTCCTAGGTCTCTTCCCATATAAGGTTCAGGTTATGGGGGGAATCGTTCTTCACCATGGTGACGTGCCAGAGATGCGTACAGGGGAAGGAAAAACCTTGACTGCGACCATGCCGGTATACCTCAATGCCCTTTCAGGCAAAGGGGTTCACGTAGTTACGGTCAATGAATACCTGTCAGAACGTGACGCGACTGAGATGGGTGAATTGTACTCATGGCTTGGTTTGTCAGTAGGGATTAACTTGGCCGCCAAATCTCCAATGGAGAAAAAAGAAGCCTATGAGTGTGATATTACTTATTCAACTAACTCAGAAATCGGATTTGATTACCTACGTGATAACATGGTCGTTCGCGCTGAAAACATGGTACAACGTCCGCTTAACTATGCCTTGGTCGATGAGGTTGACTCAATCTTGATTGACGAGGCCCGTACACCTTTGATTGTATCAGGTGCTAATGCGGTTGAAACTAGTCAGCTCTACCACATGGCAGACCACTATGTAAAATCGTTGGACAAAGACGACTACATCATTGATGTGCAGTCTAAGACTATTGGTTTGTCTGATTCAGGGATTGACAAGGCTGAAAGCTACTTCAAGCTTGAAAACCTTTATGACATTGAAAACGTAGCTCTGACTCACTTTATCGATAACGCCCTTCGTGCCAACTACATCATGCTTCTCGATATTGACTATGTGGTGAGCGAAGAGCAAGAAATCTTGATCGTCGACCAATTTACAGGTCGTACCATGGAAGGTCGTCGTTATTCTGATGGATTGCACCAAGCCATTGAAGCCAAAGAAGGTGTTCCAATCCAAGATGAAACCAAGACATCTGCCTCAATTACTTACCAAAACCTTTTCCGTATGTACAAGAAATTGTCTGGTATGACGGGTACTGGTAAGACTGAGGAAGAAGAATTCCGTGAAATCTACAACATTCGTGTTATTCCAATCCCAACAAACCGTCCTGTTCAACGTATTGACCATCCAGATTTGCTTTTTGCTAGCATTGAAGCTAAGTTTAAGGCGGTTGTCGAAGACGTTAAGGCTCGTTACCAAAAAGGTCAACCTGTCTTGGTTGGTACAGTAGCAGTTGAAACCAGTGACTACATTTCTAAGAAATTGGTTGCAGCTGGCGTACCTCACGAAGTCTTGAATGCCAAAAACCACTATAAAGAAGCCCAAATTATTATGAATGCTGGTCAACGTGGTGCTGTTACCATCGCAACCAACATGGCCGGTCGTGGTACCGATATCAAGCTTGGTGAAGGGGTTCGCGAATTAGGTGGACTTTGTGTGATTGGTACAGAACGTCATGAAAGCCGTCGTATCGATAACCAGCTTCGTGGACGTTCAGGTCGTCAAGGAGACCCAGGTGAGTCACAATTCTACCTATCTCTTGAAGATGATTTGATGAAACGTTTTGGTTCTGAACGTCTGAAAGGTGTCTTCGAACGTCTCAATATGTCTGATGAAGCCATTGAGTCTCGTATGTTGACACGTCAGGTTGAAGCGGCTCAAAAACGTGTCGAAGGAAATAACTACGATACCCGTAAACAAGTCCTTCAATACGATGATGTCATGCGTGAACAACGTGAGATTATCTACGCTCAACGTTACGATGTTATCACTGCAGACCGTGACTTGGCACCTGAAATTCAGGCAATGATCAAACGCACGATTGGTCGTGTCGTTGATGGTCATGCGCGTGCAAAACAAGATGAAAAACTAGAAGCAATTTTGAACTTTGCTAAGTACAACTTGCTTCCAGAAGATTCTATTACGATGGAAGACTTGTCAGGCTTGTCTGATAAGGCAATTAAGGAAGAGCTCTTCCAACGTGCCTTGCAAGTTTACGATAGTCAGGTTTCAAAACTACGCGATGAAGAAGCAGTTAAAGAATTCCAAAAAGTCTTGATTCTACGAGTGGTGGATAACAAGTGGACAGATCATATCGATGCCCTTGATCAATTGCGTAACGCTGTTGGACTTCGTGGCTATGCTCAGAACAACCCTGTTGTTGAGTATCAGGCGGAAGGTTTCCGTATGTTTAATGACATGATTGGTTCGATTGAGTTTGATGTGACACGCTTGATGATGAAAGCACAAATTCATGAACAAGAAAGACCACAAGCAGAACACCATATCAGTACAACAGCGACTCGAAATATCGCTGCCCACCAAGCAAATATCCCAGAAGATTTGGATTTGAGCCAGATTGGACGGAATGAACTTTGCCCATGTGGTTCTGGTAAGAAGTTTAAAAACTGTCACGGTAAAAGACAATAAAATGAGATAGTTTAGAGGCGGATACCTTGTGAAAAGTAAATTTTTACTTGGTATCCGTTTGCTTTATAAGGAGATGAGTTATGGTATTTACAGCAAAAAGTCCTAAAATTAATATTGAAGAAGTTCGTGCCTTATCAAAATTAGAAGGCCAAGCTTTAGAGAGAAAATCACAGCGCGATCAAGAGCTAGAAGCCATTATACGTGGAGAAGACCAGCGAATTCTCTTGGTAATCGGGCCATGCTCATCTGACAATGAAGAAGCTGTTCTTGAATACGCTAAGCGTTTGGCAGCTTTGCAAGAAGAAGTGGCAGACCGTATCTTTATGGTTATGCGTGTTTATACTGCTAAACCCCGTACCAACGGAGATGGCTATAAGGGCTTGATTCACCAGCCTAATGCGACAGAAGCGCCTAGTCTTATCAATGGAATCAAAGCCGTTCGCCATCTTCATTATCGTGTTATCACAGAAACAGGAATGACAACGGCTGATGAAATGCTTTATCCTGAAAATCTACCGCTTGTGGATGATTTGATTTCTTACATGGCGGTTGGTGCCCGTTCAGTTGAAGACCAGCAACACCGCTTTGTGGCAAGTGGAGCAGATTTCGCGACTGGGTTTAAAAATCCAACATCTGGAAATCTCAATGTTATGTTTAATGGGATTTATGCTGCTCAAAACAAACAAAGTTTCCTTTTTCTTGGAAAAGAAGTGGAAACAACTGGGAACCCACTTTCGCATGCCATTCTTCGTGGAGCGATCAATGAGTATGGTAAGAATATTCCTAACTACTACTATGATAATTTGATGGATACCATTGCTCAGTATGAAAAAATGGGCTTGGAAAATCCCTTTATCATCGTCGATACTAATCATGACAACTCTGGTAAGCAATACATGGATCAGATTCGAATTGTCCGCCAGACCTTGATTAACCGTGATTGGAATGAAAAGATCAAGCAGTATGTTCGTGGCTTTATGATTGAGTCTTATCTAGAAGACGGCCGTCAAAACGAACCGGAAGTATTTGGCAAGTCTATCACAGACCCTTGTCTTGGCTGGGATAATACGGAAGCCCTTGTCAGAGAAATCTACCAAACGCTAGGAGAATAAGATGACATTTATTGAAAAAGGTCAAGAAATCGATATTGAAGCAATCAAGGCAGAAACTCAATTGTCTGCGGAAGCCTTGCGACTAAAGGAGCGTCGTGATAGAGAATTGGCAGACATTATTTCAGGTGAAGATGACCGTATCCTTTTGGTGATTGGTCCTTGCTCTTCTGATAATGAAGAGGCTGTCTTGGAATATGCCCGCCGTTTGTCCGCCTTGCAAAAGAAGGTGGCGGACAAGATTTTCATGGTTATGCGTGTTTATACAGCTAAACCACGCACCAACGGAGACGGCTATAAAGGTTTAGTTCACCAGCCAGATACTTCTAAGGCTCCAAGTCTGATTAACGGTTTGCAGGCTGTGCGTCAGTTGCACTACCGTGTGATTACAGAGACTGGTTTGACAACGGCAGATGAGATGCTTTATCCGTCAAATCTGGTCTTGGTAGATGATTTGGTCAGCTACCATGCTGTAGGAGCTCGTTCTGTGGAAGACCAAGAGCACCGCTTTGTGGCCTCAGGGATTGATGCACCAGTCGGGATGAAAAATCCAACCTCTGGAAATCTTGGTGTCATGTTTAATGGCATCTATGCCGCTCAAAACAAACAAACCTTCCTCTTTCATGGCCAAGAAGTTGAGACTTCAGGAAATCCCTTGGCCCACGTCATCCTTCGTGGCGCAGTTAATGAATATGGGAAAAATGAGCCTAACTTTTACTATGAAACACTGCTAAATGCTATTGAGCGTTATGAAACTATGGGACTTGAAAATCCTTTTATCCTCATTGACACCAACCATGACAACTCAGGCAAGCAATATATGGAGCAGATTCGAATTGTTCGCCAGACCTTGCAAAATCGTGATTGGAATGAGAAGATTAAAAAGACAGTTCGAGGCTTTATGATTGAGTCTTACCTAGCAGATGGTCGTCAAAATCAACCAGAGGTCTTTGGTTGCTCTATTACCGATCCTTGCCTAGGCTGGGAAAATACAGAGGCCTTGGTAGAAGAGATTTATGCTACCTTGACAAAATAAGTGAAAAGGATGGAGTTGGGGAATCTCAACTCCTTTTGATGAGAATGATAGTTGGACACGGAATTGACATCGAAGAATTGGCTTCGATAGAAAGCGCGGTTACACGACATGAAGGATTTGCTAAGCGCGTGCTGACCGCTAAGGAAATGGAGCGCTTCACCAGTCTCAAAGGGCGCAGGCAGATTGAATATTTGGCTGGTCGCTGGTCGGCTAAGGAGGCCTTTTCCAAGGCCATGGGAACGGGCATTGGCAAGCTCGGTTTTCAGGATTTGGAAGTCTTGAACAATGAACGCGGGGCGCCTTATTTTAGTCAGGCACCATTTTCAGGAAAGATTTGGCTGTCTATCAGCCACACCGATCAGTTTGTGACAGCCAGTGTCATTTTGGAGGAAAATCATGAAAGCTAGTCCACATAGACCAACCAAAGCTCTGATTCATCTGGGAGCTATTCGACAAAATATTCAGCAAATGGGGGCTCATATCCCTCAAGGAACGCTCAAGTGGGCAGTGGTCAAGGCTAATGCCTATGGGCATGGGGCTGTTGCCGTTGCCAAGGCGATTCAAGAGGATGTTGATGGCTTTTGTGTTTCCAATATCGATGAAGCTCTTGAACTCAGACAGGCTGGACTCAGTAAACGAATCCTCATTTTAGGAGTTTCTGAAATCGAAGCTGTCGCTCTAGCTAAAGAATACGACATCACCTTGACTGTGGCTGGACTGGAGTGGATTCAAGCACTCTTAGATAAAGAATCAGACTTAGCTGGATTGACAGTTCACCTCAAGATTGATTCAGGAATGGGAAGGATTGGTTTTCGAGAGGCTCGTGAGGCTGAGCAGGCTCAAGACTTGCTCAGACAACACGGTGCTCGTGTTGAAGGGATTTTTACCCATTTTGCGACTGCAGATGAAGCATCAGATGCCTACTTTAATGAGCAATTAGAACGGTTTAAAAAAATTCTGTCAAGTATGAAAGGTCTTCCAGAGCTGGTTCATGCTAGTAATTCTGCAACGACTCTTTGGCATGCAGAGACTATTTTCAATGCAGTCCGTATGGGAGACGCCATGTATGGTCTCAATCCTAGCGGAGAGGTCTTGGACTTGCCCTATGACTTGAAACCAGCCTTGACTTTGGAATCTGCTCTAGTTCATGTCAAGACAGTTCCAGCTGGAGCTTGCATGGGCTATGGAGCGACCTATCAGGCGGATAGCGAGCAAGTCATCGCGACCGTTCCAATCGGCTATGCGGATGGTTGGACGCGAGATATGCAAAATTTCACTGTCTTGGTTGATGGGCAAGCTTGCCCAATCGTTGGGCGAGTTTCTATGGACCAAATCACCATTCGTCTACCTAAGCCTTATCCCTTAGGAACCAAGGTGACCTTAATTGGCTCCAATGGGGGCAAGGAGATAACGGCTACTCAGGTAGCGACCTACCGTGGGACTATTAACTACGAGGTGGTTTGTCTTCTCAGTGACCGCATTCCGAGAGAATATTATTAAAGAAGAAAGGAGTGGAGCATGAATCTACATCAACCCTTGCATGTCTTACCTGGTGTGGGACCAAAGTCAGCAGAAAAATACGCCAAACTAGGAATTGAAAACTTGCAAGATCTTTTGCTCTACTTTCCTTTCCGTTATGAAGACTTCAAGACCAAACAGGTGCTGGAACTGGAAGACGGTGAGAAAGCGGTTCTTTCTGGTCAAGTTGTGACTCCTGCCAGTGTCCAGTATTATGGTTTCAAGCGCAATCGTCTGCGCTTTAGCCTCAAGCAGGGAGAAGTTGTTTTTGCGGTGAATTTCTTTAACCAGCCCTATCTAGCTGATAAGATAGAGTTGGGAGCAACTCTTGCTGTCTTTGGAAAATGGGATCGAGCTAAGGCTAGTCTGACTGGGATGAAGGTCCTGGCTCAGGTGGAAGATGACCTCCAACCTGTCTATAGATTGGCTCAGGGAGTCAGTCAGGCCAGTCTGGTCAAGGTTATTAAGACAGCCTTTGATCAGGGGTTGGACCTCTTGATAGAGGAAAATCTTCCCCAGTCTTTACTAGACAAATACAAACTTATGTCCCGTTGCCAAGCAGTTCGTGCTATGCATTTCCCTAAGGATTTGGCAGAATACAAGCAGGCTCTTCGCCGTATTAAGTTTGAAGAACTCTTTTATTTCCAAATGCAGTTGCAGACGCTCAAGTCTGAAAATAGAGTTCAGGGAAGCGGCTTGGTTCTGAATTGGTCTCAGGAAAAGGTGACAGCAGTTAAAGCAAGTCTTCCTTTTGCTCTGACCCCAGCTCAAGAAAAGAGTTTGCAGGAAATTTTGGCCGACATGAAGTCCGACCACCACATGAATCGACTCTTACAAGGAGATGTGGGGAGCGGAAAAACGGTGGTTGCTGGCTTGGCCATGTTTGCGGCAGTGACAGCTGGGCACCAGGCTGCTCTCATGGTACCGACAGAAATCCTAGCAGAGCAACACTTTGAAAGTCTACAGAGTCTCTTTCCAGACTTGAAACTCGCTCTCTTGACAGGATCCTTGAAAGCTGCAGAAAAAAGAGAAGTCTTGGAGATAATTGCCAAGGGTGAGGCTGATTTGATTATCGGAACCCATGCTCTGATTCAGGATGGGGTGGAGTATGCTTGCCTTGGTTTGATTATCATCGATGAGCAGCACCGTTTTGGTGTGGGTCAAAGGCGGATTTTACGGGAAAAAGGAGACAATCCAGATGTCCTCATGATGACGGCGACTCCCATTCCACGGACGCTAGCCATCACAGCCTTTGGAGATATGGATGTTTCCATTATCGACCAGATGCCAGCAGGTCGAAAACCCATTGTGACGCGCTGGATCAAACATGAGCAACTAGCTCAGGTCCTGACTTGGTTAGAGGGGGAAATCCAAAAAGGTTCTCAAGCCTATGTCATCTCTCCCTTGATTGAAGAATCAGAAGCTCTGGATTTGAAAAATGCCATTGCCTTATCAGAGGAATTGACGGCGCATTTTGCAGGAAAGGCAGAGGTAGCTCTTCTACATGGTAAAATGAAGAGTGATGAAAAAGACCAGATCATGCAGGATTTCAAAGAGAGAAAAACGGATATTCTGGTTTCAACGACGGTTATCGAGGTCGGGGTTAACGTTCCAAATGCGACAGTTATGATCATCATGGATGCCGATCGCTTCGGGCTCAGCCAGCTTCACCAGCTCAGAGGTCGTGTCGGTCGGGGGGACAAGCAGTCCTATGCTGTTCTCGTTGCTAATCCCAAGACTGATTCTGGAAAAGATCGCATGCGCATTATGACAGAAACCACTAATGGTTTTGTCCTTGCGGAGGAAGATTTGAAAATGCGTGGTTCAGGTGAAATTTTTGGAACCAGACAGTCAGGACTTCCAGAATTCCAAGTGGCTGATATTATCGAAGATTTTCCGATTTTAGAAGAGGCTAGAAAGGTTGCCAGCTATATTAGTTCTATGGAAGGTTGGAAAGAGGATCCAGAATGGCGCATGATTGCCCTTCATATGGAAAAGAAAGAACATTTAGATTAATACTCTTCGAAAATCAAATTCAAACCACGTCAGCTTCGCCTTGTCGTATATATATGTTACTGACTTCGTCAGTTCTATCTGCAACCTCAAAACAGTGTTTTGAGCAACCTGCGGCTAGTTTCCTAGTTTGCTCTTTGATTTTCATTGAGTATAAGCTTTCTATAAGGAAATCTTAAGCTAGCTTTCAGGTTTGGTCCTTATACTAGAGTCATCAAAAAGAAACGAGGACTCTCACATGACCGTAACGATTAAAGTAAATTACCAAACCACTTTCCAAAAGAAAGAAGCAACAAAATAATATAAATATAAGGAAGAAAGAGCGTAACTGCTCTTTTTTGTTTCTAAAAGCACAATTTATTGAATCTAAAATAGCACACTGCGGATTCTAAAAAATTCTAGAAATTATAGTAGATTGAATCTTGAATAGTCCACCGAGTTTTCTAAAACATTGTTAGAAATTAGTTTGAATTCCGCAATTAATTTGTTCAGTTTTTATTTCATTTAACTATAATTTGACTTTCCTAATTTCTTTGTTCATATCTTATTTCAATACACCATATCTTACTATTTCAGAACCCACATCTAGCATAACTAAAAAACAGATTCTTCCATCTATTACGGAAAAATCTGTCATTGATTTAATGATTTACAAAAACTCCAACCACGGCTTGCGAACCCTGTCCTTACTGGTTTCTCTATATTTTTTAGTTCTTATTTATGATGCTCTTTCAATATTTCTTCAAACTCAGAGACAGTCATACCCAACTGTTGACTGGCAACTTCAGAAGGCAAAAGACCTTGACGGACTAGATTTAGTAGCATAGACAAACTTCCTTCAACTTTTCCACGCTCCAGTCCCTGTTCAATCCCTTCTGCCCTAGCAGTTTCCAAGGCATAATCATGAGCCAATAATGCCTGTTCTTCACGCATACGTAGTTGACTAAACATTTTCCTGTCCTCCTCGGACCAGCTCTTGTAGTCTAGCAGTTGGTCTGCCTGGCTGATGGCTCGCTCGGGTTGTTGGGTAAAGGGTTTATTCCCAAAAAACTCCAACCACGGTTTGCGAACGCTATCCTTGCTGGTTTCTCTGTATTTTTTTAGTTCTAAGAACGCCATCTTGACTAGATGGTTTTCCTGCCTGTTGTTTGTAATTGTCAAAACCTCACCTGTCGTATCCTCTCGCATACTAAAACTGTGAAAGGCTAAATCATCCTGAAAGTAGTTGCTGTCCACAATTGCAATGGCGTAGACAGGAGCGATATGCTTGTAACTCTGGTGTGTATCACCTTCACGTTGACGAATTTTTTCAAGATTTTGATTGACCTGACTGCACAGATAAGCCCATAAACGATTAATGAAAAAATTCTGATGATGCACCTGAATCTCAATGATCACTTGGGTGCCATTGTCCAACTCTGCCAAGACGTCTATACTAGTGTAAAAATCCTGCGCTGAGTAAGGCAGGGAAGGCAAGACGTGAATATTGCTTCCCTCCAAAATGGTCACATTTTTGGCTGGTAAGTCCAGCATATCGCGAATAAATTGACAAGTGATTTCTGGGTTGCTAAAAATCTTCTTAGCCACTAAATCATTGGTCGGGCTAATGCCCGGATGTCTGAGAATCATTCTTTCTCTCCTTTCATTATAGCACATTTTTACCTCTAGGTTGACTAGATTTAGTGCTTCTATCTATTTATTCGTAAAAAAGCGTAACTTCTCAAAGTAACTTCCCTCTCTCTCCCAAAACTGGAAGTTAGTTTTAGAAGTGACCCAATGAAAATCAAAGAGCAAACTAGGAAACTAGCCGCAGGTTGCTCAAAACACTGTTTTGAGGTTGCAGATAGAACTGACGAAGTCAGTAACATATATATACGGCAAGGCGAAGCTGACGTGGTTTGAAGAGATTTTCGAAGAGTATTACCCTTCTTTCTTGCATTGCTTTTCTAGATATGCTACAGTTGTGATAGCGATTACAAAATAAAAGGAGCATGCTATGAAAAATCCAGCTTTATTAGAAGAAATCAAGACTTATAGAGGACGGGATGAGGTCCCAGAAGACTTTGATGCTTTCTGGGATGAGGAAGTGAAAAAAGTTTCAACTCTTCCAGCCTACCAGTTGGAGGAAAGAAATTTCCACATTCCTCAAGTTAGTTGCTATGAGTTAACGTTTGAAGGAACGAATGAGGGAAAGGTTTATGCGCGCGTCGTTCTTCCAAAGACTGAGGAGAAGGTTCCACTAATCTTCCATTTCCATGGTTATATGGGACGTGGCTGGGACTGGGCCGACATGCTGGCCTTCACCGTGGCTGGTTACGGTGTTGTTTCCATGGATGTGCGGGGGCAGTCGGGTTACTCACAAGACGGCTTGCGTTCTCCTCTAGGAAATACAGTTAAGGGGCATATTATCCGTGGTGCTGTGGAAGGTCGGGATCACCTCTTTTATAAGGATGTTTATCTGGATATTTACCAGTTGGTTGAAATTGTTGCTAGTCTGCCTCAGGTTGATGAGGAGCGTCTTTCTAGCTATGGTGCTTCACAAGGAGGGGCTCTAGCCTTGGTTGCGGCAGCGCTCAATCCTCGGATTCAGAAAACTGTTGCCATCTATCCTTTCTTGTCAGACTTCAGACGAGTGCTTGAGATTGGCAATACCAGTGAAGCTTACGACGAACTTTTCCGTTATTTCAAGTTTCACGACCCCTTCCATGAAACTGAGGAGGAAATCATGTCGACCCTGGACTATATAGATGTGAAAAATCTTGCCCATCGTATCAAGGGTGAGGTTAAGATGATTACGGGCTTGGACGACGATGTTTGCTATCCTATTACCCAATTTGCGATTTACAACCGTCTGACCTGCGATAAAGCCTATCGCATCATGCCTGAGTATGCCCACGAAGCCATGAATGTATTTGTTAATGATCAAGTCTACAACTGGCTGTGTGGTAGTGAGATTCCTTTTAAGTATGTAAAATGATAAATGAGAGAGCCCAGTAGCTCTCTTTTTGTACAGAATCTAGTTAGCAAATATTCTAGTTCATATATACTTTGAAATTCATACTCTTCGAAAATCTCTTCAAACTACGTCAGCTTTATCTGTAATCTCAAAACAGTGTCTTGAGTAGCCTGCGGCTAGCTTCCTAGTTTGCTCTTTGATTTTTATTGAGTATGAGTTTTTTTCTGGGCTGTGGTGTCAAACAATTCATTTTCTATCTAGTTGGGTATAAGCTATTTCAATACATTGGAAAGCGTCTGTGAAATATGTTATAATTTATAAGAAAATATACAGTTTGGCTACAAATGAACATTTATATATAAGTTTATGTATAACTTAGTTTTTCTGATTAGGATAATATCTTATAAAAAACTATATTCCTGGAGATACAGTACTTAAATAGCATTTGTAAAGCAACAAAATAATCTATAGCTATTTTTATTGTAAGAATCAAAGTAGAGAGTGTTATGCTAATGGAAACTGTAATATTTTATTTTTTAGAATATACTTGGATAAATTAACTTTGAAAGTTAAAGTGAGGTAATGCATGTTTGTATGTTTAAAAGGTTTGGGAAAATTTCGTAAATCCAAAGCTTATGGTTTGGTTGGTTGTTTGACACTATCTGCAGTGATTGGATTAGCTGCACCAGACTTACCAGTTATTGGTGGTGGAGTCGTTGCTGCTGATGTTATTCAGGGTGGTAACGATATAAAAGATGTGGATGTTCATAGTAAATCTGCAGAAGGTGTTGCTATGACTTACACCACTTATGATAGCGGAACAAGTGGAAAACAAACGGCTTCTGGTAGTGGTGTCTTTGTAGCGCCAAATGTCATGGTGACAGTAGCTCATAATTACTATGATAAAAATCAAGAAGACAAGTCTGCGGTCTTACGTGGTGGAGAGTCTGCTCGTAGTTATGTTGTGATGAACTCAGAAACAGAGAAGAGTAACAAAGTACCCACATCAGGGGTATCCGAGTCTCTTGAAAAAGACTCTATTCATTTGTATGATGAGAAGAATTTTGGTAAAGAATATGGTAATGACTTAGCGGTAGTAGTTACTAAAAAGCCTGTAGAAGCTATGACGGGAGGTGAGGACTCTCCAAGAGAGTTGAGTGATAAAGAGGTTTCTACGGGTGATAGCATCACTATGGTCGGATATCCCAATGATTTTTCTACTCCAAATTTAAGTAAAGAAAATAAAGCTCGATTGAAAGATGGTAAGGCTTATTCAGTCTCAACAACTGTGAGCAGTGTCAATAAAGAGAGTGGTGCAGTCACTTATCACTCCTCAGCTTTAGGAGGTTTTTCAGGTGCTCCTTTGTTTAATGATAAGGGAGAAGTAGTCGGTATCCACCAGCACGGAACCAATACTTCAAGCGCCCCTGAGAGTGAGCGTATTGGGGGTGGTACGATTTTTACGGACAAGCACAGAGCTTGGATTCGTTCTATGATTGATAAATATGGTATAAAGGGTTGGTATATAGATGGTGCAAACCGTTACTACTATGATGAAAATCATATAGCTTTAAAAGATGTAGAATCTGAGATTGATGGTGCTTTGTATAGTTTTGATGAAAAAGGTCGAGCTACTTTAGTAAAAGGTGAAGAAAAAGGTCGTGTTCTACTTCGAGTGGAAGATACTAAAGGAACTCGCTTGATTTCAGATAAGGTTGTTCAGGAAGGTCCCGTTGGAAGTGGCTTGAATTTTCATTTAAGACAAAATCCAGACTTCAAACAGTTAATAGCAACTTCCCCAACAGCTAAAGTGGTATCCTATAACGGAGTGTCAATTAACAAACTAGCAAGTGATACTACTTGGTCTGATGACTATGTCAGTAAGTTAGCTTTAGGTAATACAATTATAAGAGCGGTAGTAGATTCGATAACTCCTCCATCTACCTCTTCTTCGGATTTTGCAAGAACTGAAGTTGGAAAGGTTGATTTGAGTGGTAAATCGAACTTACCTGTGCCTAGTAAAGAGGTATTACAAGCTCCGAATGGCTCAGAAAATTTCTATGCTACAACGCATATTCAAACGCCAGATGGGTCGGGGTCAGGTACTTTAATTGCACCAAATTTGGTGTTAACAGTCGCTCATAATTTCTTAACAGTTAAAGGTTCTGAGGTAGTTACTAAATCTGGTCGTACCAATACAGTGTATAAAGCAACTTTACCGAATGGGTTGTCTGTGAATTTTTCAGATGATGATATTGTTTATTGGAATAAGAAAGATTCAGTATTTGGATTTAAAAATGACTTAGCTTTGGTTCGATTAAAAGAAGAGGTAAAAGGAGTAACTCCTGTAGAGGTTGTAAAACGATCTTCGAAAGTTGCAGAGGGGGATTCAGTTTCGGTCTATGGTTTTCCAGATAACAAGCTAAGTCCAGTTTTAGATAGCAAAGTAGTAGGAACTACAGACTTCGGTTCTGGAATAGAGGGAATTAGCTATGGAGGTACGAAACCTGGAGCGTCTGGTGGTGGTCTTTATAATGATAAAGGTGCTTTAATTGGAGTTCACCAAAATGGTGTTGTAGGAAGCCGTAGTGGTGGTTTGGTTTTATCAAAAGAGCAGCTGGATTGGGTTCGTTCTTATATTGAGGGTCAACCAAAAGATCCTGTCTATGTGGAAGATAAAGAAGTGGAACCTTCTAAGAAGGATTCGGATAAGGATTTAGCTGGGAAATTAGATCCAAAAAAAGATAGTGGAAAAGAAGATTCTGGTATTTTAGGTACATCTGGTGACTTTGCGACTCCTACAGTCTCTAAGCCAGAGTTTACAGGTGGCGTGAATGGAGGCGACTCACTTGTTACAGAAGTTCCAGAGTATAGCGGTATTATATCCACATTAGGAGATTCTCCAGCTCCTACAGTCTCTAAGCCAGAGTTTACAGGTGGCGTGAATGGGGGCGACTCACTTGTTGCAGAAGTTCCAGAGTATAGCGGTATTATATCCACATTAGGAGATTCTCCAGCTCCTACAGTCTCTAAGCCAGAGTTTACAGGTGGCGTGAATGGGGGCGACTCACTTGTTACAGAAGTTCCAGAGTATAGCGGTGTTCTATCCACATTAGGAGATTCTCCAGCTCCTACAGTAGCTAAGCCAGAGTATATGGGTGATACATTATCAAGCTCAGGAGAAGACTCGGCTCCAACAGTTGAACAGCATGACTTCACAGGCGGAGTTAACGGAGGCGACTCACTTGTTACAGAAGTTCCAGAGTATAGCGGTGTTCTATCCACATTAGGAGACTTTCCAGCTCCTACAGTCTCTAAGCCAGACTTTACAGGAGGAGTTCCTTTCACTGAATCTCCGATACTAGAAATCCCAGAATATATGGGTCCATTATCAACCTCAGGAGAAGGAAGTTCAGTAGTGAAATCTACTGATAAACAAGTAAATAATAAAGACAGTAAGGATGAAGCAGAAACTAAGAACGTTATCACAGGAATTGCTAGTTCACAACGTATTTTAAAAAATGAAACAGGAAGTATTCAAATTCAAGCTTCAGAAGAAGTATTGAAAAATGTGATAGGTATTCAAATGCAAGAAGTTCAAGTTAGTGATTTAAGTTCATTAAACTACAAAGCATTTGATATCAAATTGAAGGATGTAAATGGAAGATATGTTAAACTTGAAGGAAAAGTCCTTGTTACTTTTGCTACAGATCAGTCCGTTGAGAATGTTTATGCTGTAGATCCAGAAGGAAAACTACACACTATTGAATTCGAACAAAAAGATGGAAAGATTATTTTTGAAATTAACAATTCTAGTATTTATGCGATGACTTTCCGACGCTCCATTGACAATCTACCATTTAAAAATCCTACAGAAGATAACAAGGTTGAAGAACTTTCACTGTCATCTAAATTGTTATCTACAAATGAGAACTCAGGATTTAGTCAATCAGAGAATAAAGTAGGTAACAATGAACAGGCTAAGTTACCAGATACAGGTGAGAATAAATCAATAACAACAGTTTTGCTTGGTTTTGTAGGAATGTTCCTTGGAGCAATGATTTCTTATAAGCGAAAAGACAGTTAATTTGTCTTCAGTTGTTCTTTGAACTTTTATGTTAATCTAAAATAAACCAGTCTGGAGTCCTGTAAAAAGATGGGAATTCTAGACTGGTTTTATTGATATAGAAGTTTATAATAAGATTCGTAATTTTGAGTAATAGGTACGGATATTTATGTTATCTGAAACTACTTTCAGAAACAGCTGTTCTATAAAATACTTTTGAAACTGAAATCTATTCTATGACAAAGCATTGAAAGCGCTTAACAAATGGTATATAATGAACTCATAAGAACAAAGAAAAGGAGGAAAGAGGATGCCACAGATTACTAAAGAAGCTTTGATTGCACAAATCAAAGATGGAATCATCGTTTCTTGTCAGGCCCTTCCTCACGAACCGCTCTATACAGAAGCGGGAGGAGTCATTCCATTGCTGGTCAAAGCGGCTGAGCAAGGTGGAGCAGTCGGTATCCGAGCAAATAGTGTTCGCGATATCAAGGAAATCAAGGAGGTTACAAACCTTCCAATCATTGGGATAATAAAACGAGATTATCCACCGCAAGAACCCTTCATCACTGCTACTATGAAAGAAGTTGATGAACTGGCAGAACTGGACATCGAGGTCATTGCTCTGGATTGTACCAAGCGTGAACGCTATGATGGTTTGGAGATTCAAGAGTTCATTCGTCAGGTTAAGGAAAAATATCCTAACCAGCTCTTGATGGCTGATACAAGTACTTTCGAGGAAGGATTGGCAGCCGTTGAAGCAGGAATTGACTTTGTCGGAACAACCTTATCAGGATACACATCTTACAGTCCTAAAGTGGATGGTCCCGATTTTGAATTGATCAAAAAACTCTGTGATGCTGGTGTAGATGTCATTGCAGAAGGAAAAATTCATACACCAGAACAAGCCAAACAAATCCTAGGATATGGAGTGCGAGGTATTGTTGTTGGTGGCGCTATTACTAGACCAAAAGAGATTACAGAACGCTTTGTTGCTGGTCTCAAATAAGATGTAAGGGGGAATTTTATGTTTAAAGTTTTACAAAAAGTTGGAAAAGCTTTTATGTTACCTATAGCTATACTTCCTGCAGCAGGTCTACTTTTGGGGATTGGTGGTGCACTTTCAAACCCAACCACGATAGCAACTTATCCAATACTAGACAATAGTTTTTTTCAATCAATATTCCAAGTAATGAGCTCTGCAGGAGAGGTTGTATTCAGTAATTTATCACTACTTCTCTGTGTGGGATTATGTATTGGCTTAGCGAAACGAGATAAAGGAACCGCTGCGCTAGCAGGAGTAACTGGTTACTTAGTTATGACTGCAACGATTAAAGCTCTGGTAAAACTTTTTATGGCAGAAGGATCTGCAATTGATACTGGAGTTATTGGAGCATTAGTTGTCGGAATAGTTGCCGTATATTTGCACAATCGATATAACAATATTCAATTACCTTCCGCTTTAGGATTCTTTGGGGGTTCACGCTTCGTTCCTATTGTTACATCGTTCTCTTCTATCTTAATTGGCTTTGTCTTCTTTGTTATTTGACCACCTTTTCAACAACTTCTTGTTTCTACAGGTGGATATATTTCTCAGGCGGGTCCAATTGGAACTTTTCTATATGGATTTTTAATGAGACTTTCTGGAGCAGTAGGCTTACATCATATGATTTACCCTATGTTTTGGTATACTGAACTTGGTGGTGTTGAAACTGTTGCAGGACAAACAGTGGTTGGAGCTCAAAAAATATTTTTTGCTCAATTAGCCGACCCGACTCATTCTGGATTATTTACAGAAGGAACAAGGTTTTTTGCAGGTCGTTTCTCAACAATGATGTTCGGTTTACCGGCTGCCTGTTTAGCGATGTACCATAGTGTTCCTAAAAATCGTCGTAAAAAATACGCGGGTCTGTTTTTTGGAGTTGCTTTAACATCTTTTATTACCGGTATTACAGAACCAATTGAATTTATGTTTCTATTTGTCAGTCCGGTTCTATATGTTGTACACGCATTCCTTGATGGTGTCAGCTTCTTTATTGCAGACGTCTTAAATATTTCAATAGGAAACACATTCTCAGGAGGTGTAATCGATTTTACTTTATTTGGAATTTTGCAGGGGAACGCTAAAACGAATTGGGTTCTTCAGATTCCATTTGGACTTATTTGGAGTGTTCTGTATTATATTGTTTTTAGATGGTTCATTACTCAATTCAACGTTCTAACGCCAGGACGAGGAGAAGAAGTAGATTCTAAAGAAATTTCTGAATCCACAGATTCAACTTCAAATACTGCAGATCATTTAAAACAGGATAGCCTACAAATTATCAGAGCGTTGGGTGGATCAAATAATATAGAAGATGTAGATGCTTGTGTGACACGTTTACGTGTAGCTGTAAAAGAAGTTCATCAAGTTGATAAAGCACTTTTAAAACAAATTGGTGCAGTTGATGTCTTAGAAGTGAAGGGTGGTATTCAAGCAATATATGGAGCAAAAGCAATCTTATATAAAAATAGTATTAATGAAATTTTAGGTGTAGATGATTAATACTCAATGAAAATCAAAGAGCAAACTGGGAAGCTAGGCGCAGGCTATACTTGAGTACGCCAAGGCGAAGCTGGCATGGTTTGAAGAGATTTTCGAAGAGTATAAGTACTTACTGACTTAATAAAAAACAGAGGAGAGTGGTGGATGCATCGGATGAAATGAAAACGCATACAAATACAATCTTACTCATTATCCAATATGGATACGCTTATTACATAGGAGAATACAGATGAAATTTAGAAAATTAGCTTGTACAGTACTTGCGGGTGCTGCGGTTCTTGGTCTTGCTGCTTGTGGCAATTCTGGCGGAAGTAAAGATGCTGCCAAATCAGGTGGTGACGGTGCCAAAACAGAAATCACTTGGTGGGCATTCCCAGTATTTACCCAAGAAAAAACTGGTGACGGTGTTGGAACTTATGAAAAATCAATCATCGAAGCGTTTGAAAAAGCAAACCCAGATATAAAAGTGAAATTGGAAACCATCGACTTCAAGTCAGGTCCTGAAAAAATCACAACAGCCATCGAAGCAGGAACAGCTCCAGACGTACTTTTTGACGCACCAGGACGTATCATCCAATATGGTAAAAATGGTAAATTGGCTGACTTGAATGACCTCTTCACAGATGACTTTGTTAAAGATGTCAACAATGAAAACATTGTAAAAGCAAGTAAGGCTGGAGACAAAGCCTACATGTATCCAATCAGTTCAGCACCATTCTACATGGCTATGAACAAGAAAATGTTGGAAGATGCTGGAGTTGCGAACCTTGTAAAAGAAGGTTGGACAACAGACGACTTTGAGAAAGTTTTGAAAGCGCTTAAAGGCAAAGGCTACACACCAGGTTCATTGTTCAGTTCTGGTCAAGGGGGAGACCAAGGAACACGTGCCTTCATCTCAAACCTTTACGGCGGTTCTGTAACAGATAAAGATGTAACAAAATATACAACTGATGATCCTAAATTCGTCAAAGGTCTTGAAAAAGCAGCTAGCTGGATCAAAGACGGTTTGTTGAACAACGGTTCACAATTTGACGGTGGAGCAGATATCCAAAACTTTGCCAACGGTCAAACATCTTACACAATCCTTTGGGCGCCAGCTCAAAACGGTATCCAAGCTAAACTCTTGGAAGCAAGTAAAGTAGAAGTGGTAGAAGTACCATTCCCATCAGATTCAGGTAAACCAGCTCTTGAATACCTTGTAAACGGATTTGCAGTATTCAACAACAAAGACGACAAGAAAGTTGCAGCATCTAAGAAATTCGTTCAATTCATCGCGGATGACAAAGAATGGGGTCCAAAAGACGTTGTTCGTACAGGTGCCTTCCCAGTTCGTACTTCATTTGGAAAACTTTATGAAGATAAACGTATGGAAACAATCAGTGGTTGGACTAAATACTACTCACCATACTACAATACAATTGATGGTTTTGCAGAAATGAGAACTTTATGGTTCCCAATGTTGCAATCAGTTTCAAATGGCGATCAAAAACCAGCGGATGCTTTAAAAGCCTTCACTGAAAAAGCTAACGAAACAATTAAAAAAGCTACAAAACAATAAGCACTGAATCAGATTGACTCCTCCCTTTTCCCTGTGCATAATCTATGTAAGAAAAGGGAGGATTTTATTTGAAATATCAGAAACTGTCACGAAATTAAAATGAAGTTCTTACATAAGCGAATCTTAAAAAATTTCATTTTGATTTTAAAACTGTTCAAGAAAATCCAAAATATTCTATTTGTGAAAGAGAGGTGCCGACTGTGAAAGTCAATAAAATTCGTATGCGGGAAACAGTGATTTCCTACGCTTTCTTAGCACCAGTATTATTCTTCTTTGTCATCTTTGTATTGGTTCCTATGATTATGGGATTCATTACAAGTTTCTTTAACTATTCAATGACTAAATTTGAGTTTGTGGGATTGGACAACTACATTCGTATGTTTAAAGACCCTGTCTTTATGAAGTCTTTGATTAACACAGTTATTTTGGTTGTTGGATCTGTACCGATTGTTGTTCTCTTTTCGCTCTTTGTGGCGTCGCAAACCTACCATCAAAATGCTATTGCCAGATCTTTCTACCGTTTCGTCTTCTTCCTTCCTGTTGTAACAGGTAGTGTTGCCGTAACAGTTGTTTGGAAATGGATTTATGACCCATTATCAGGGATTCTAAACTTTGTCCTTAAGTCAAGCCATATCATCAGCCAGAATATTTCTTGGTTGGGAGATAAACACTGGGCATTACTGGCAATTATGATTATCCTCTTGACAACTTCAGTTGGTCAACCAATCATCCTCTACATAGCTGCTATGGGGAATATTGACAATTCACTGGTTGAAGCGGCTCGTGTAGACGGTGCAACTGAATTTCAAGTTTTCTGGAAGATTAAATGGCCAAGCCTTCTTCCAACAACTCTCTACATCGCAATCATCACAACAATTAACTCATTTCAAGTTTTCGCCTTGATTCAACTATTAACATCTGGTGGGCCAAACTACTCAACAAGTACCTTGATGTACTACCTTTACGAAAAAGCCTTCCAATTGACCGAATACGGGTATGCTAATACCATTGGTGTCTTCTTGGCAGTCATGATTGCTATTGTAAGCTTTGTTCAATTTAAGGCGCTCGGAAATGACGTAGAATATTAAAGAAAGGAGACAGCTATGCAATCTACACAAAAGAAACCTATAACAGCTTTCACTGTTATTTCAACTATTATCTTGCTCTTGTTGACCGTGCTGTTCATCTTTCCATTCTACTGGATTTTGACAGGGGCCTTCAAATCACAACCTGATACCATCGTTATTCCACCACAATGGTTCCCTAAAATGCCAACCATGGAAAACTTCCAACAACTCATGGTGCAAAACCCTGCTATGCAGTGGATGTGGAACTCTGTGTTTATCTCATTGGTAACCATGTTCTTAGTCTGTGCGACCTCATCTCTAGCAGGTTATGTATTGGCTAAAAAACGTTTCTATGGGCAACGTATTCTCTTTGCAATCTTTATTGCTGCTATGGCACTTCCAAAACAAGTTGTCCTTGTACCATTGGTACGTATCGTCAACTTCATGGGAATTCACGATACTCTCTGGGCAGTTATCTTGCCTTTGATTGGATGGCCATTCGGGGTCTTCCTCATGAAACAGTTCAGTGAGAATATTCCTACAGAGTTGCTTGAATCAGCTAAAATCGACGGTTGTGGTGAGATTCGTACCTTCTGGAGCGTAGCCTTCCCAATTGTGAAACCAGGATTTGCAGCACTTGCAATCTTTACCTTCATCAATACATGGAACGACTACTTCATGCAGTTGGTTATGTTGACTTCACGTAATAATTTGACCATTTCACTCGGTGTTGCGACTATGCAGGCTGAAATGGCAACCAACTATGGTTTGATCATGGCAGGTGCAGCTCTTGCTGCTGTGCCAATCGTAACAGTCTTCCTAGTCTTCCAAAAATCCTTTACTCAAGGTATTACCATGGGAGCGGTCAAAGGTTAAGAAAAGTAAACTGGTGTGTCAAGATTGCGGAAGTGGTCTTGACATGCTATGGAAATATAGATGTTATAAGTGTCTACAAAATGTTGGGTATTTGCTTACCTTAGAGATTTTGTTAGACACTTATAAACTTAATTTATGATTTTAGTTAACTATCAGAAACGAAGGAAAGAGTATGATTTTTGACGATTTGAAAAACATCACCTTTTACAAAGGAATTCATCCCAATCTAGACAAGGCTATCGACTATCTCTATCAGCACCGTAAGGATTCTTTCGAATTAGGAAAGTATGAGATTGATGGGGACAAGGTCTTTCTAGTTGTTCAGGAAAATGTCCTCAATCAAGCTGAAAATGATCAATTTGAGCATCATCAGAACTATGCAGATTTGCATTTACTGGTAGAAGGACATGAATATTCGAGTTACGGTTCACGTATCAAAGACGAGGCAGTAGCATTCGACGAAGCAAGTGACATTGGCTTTGTGCATTGTCATGAACACTACCCACTCTTGTTGGGTTATCACAATTTTGCGATTTTCTTCCCAGGAGAACCACACCAGCCAAATGGCTATGCAGGTATGGAAGAGAAGGTTCGCAAATATCTCTTTAAAATTTTGATTGATTAAAAACTCAGGAGGAGTAGACATGGCACAAAAAGGAGTAAGCCTTATCAAGGCAGCATTTGATACAGATAACTTTCTCATGCGTTTTAGTGAGAAGGTCTTGGATATCGTGACAGCCAATCTTCTTTTTGTTGTCTCTTGTTTGCCCATCGTGACGATTGGAGTGGCTAAAATTAGCCTTTACGAGACTATGTTTGAGATTAAGAAGAGTAGACGTGTGCCTGTCTTTAAAATCTATCTAAGAGCTTTCAAGCAAAATCTGAAACTAGGTCTTCAGTTAGGTCTGCTTGAGTTGGGTATCGTCTCATTAAGTATTTTAGACCTCTATCTTTTTTGGGGGCAGACAGCTATGCCTTTCCAAATGGTAAAAGCTATTTGTCTAGGTGTTCTTATCTTCCTCACTATCGTGATGTTGGCTAGCTACCCTATAGCTGCGCGCTATGATTTGACTTGGAAAGAAGTGCTACAAAAAGGACTTATCTTGGCAAGTTTCAACTTTCCTTGGTTCTTTCTCATGTTAGTTATTCTCTTTCTCATTGTGATGGTTCTTTATCTGTCCGCCTTCAGTTTACTTTTAGGTGGCTCAGCCTTCCTACTTTTTGGGTTTGGACTCTTGGTCTTTATCCAGACTGGATTGATGGAGAAAATTTTCGCAAAATACCAATAGGATGGCTTGTTTCTGAAACTACTTTCAAGCCATAAACATTTCAAAATACATATCGAAACTAAAATCTAAGTGTACACAAGATATTGAAAGCGTTTTTCACAAGGTGTATACTAAACACGTAAAGAATAAATCCTGCTTTTAGCAGAAAAAAAGAAAACTTAGGAGAAAATCTATGTCAGATTTAAAAAAATATGAAGGTGTCATTCCAGCCTTTTACGCATGTTATGATGATCAAGGAGAAGTAAGTCCAGAGCGTACGCGTGCCTTGGTTCAATACTTCATTGATAAAGGTGTTCAAGGTCTCTATGTCAATGGTTCTTCTGGTGAATGTATCTACCAAAGCGTTGAAGACCGCAAGTTAATCTTGGAAGAAGTCATGGCAGTTGCCAAAGGTAAATTAACTATTATTGCCCATGTTGCTTGCAATAATACTAAAGATAGTATGGAACTAGCTCGTCATGCAGAAAGCTTGGGTGTAGATGCCATTGCAACGATTCCACCGATTTACTTCCGCTTACCAGAATACTCAGTTGCTAAATACTGGAACGATATCAGTTCTGCAGCTCCAAATACAGACTACGTGATTTACAACATTCCTCAATTGGCAGGTGTTGCTTTGACTCCAAGTCTCTACACAGAAATGTTGAAAAATCCTCGTGTTATCGGTGTGAAGAACTCTTCTATGCCAGTTCAAGATATCCAAACCTTTGTCAGCCTTGGTGGGGAAGATCATATCGTCTTTAATGGTCCTGATGAACAGTTCCTAGGTGGTCGTCTCATGGGAGCTAAAGCTGGTATCGGTGGTACTTATGGTGCGATGCCAGAACTTTTCTTGAAACTCAATCAGTTGATTGCTGACAAAGACTTGGAAACAGCGCGTGAATTGCAGTATGCTATCAACGCTATCATTGGTAAACTCACTGCTGCACATGGAAATATGTACGGTGTGATTAAGGAAGTCTTGAAGATCAATGAAGGCTTGAATATTGGTTCTGTTCGTTCACCATTGACACCAGTGACTGAAGACGATCGTCCAGTTGTAGAAGCAGCTGCAGCCTTGATTCGTGAAACCAAGGAGCGCTTCCTCTAATTCATAAGGAGGTATTTATGACACACTACGTTGCAATTGATATCGGTGGAACCAACATCAAATATGGTTTGATTGACCAAGAAGGCCAACTTGTTGAATCGCATGAAATGCCAACAGAGGCGCATCAGGGTGGACCTCATATCTTACAAAAGACCAAAGATATTGTAGCCAGCTATTTAGAAAAAGGCCCAGTAGCAGGTGTTGCCATTTCTTCTGCTGGGATGGTAGATCCAGACAAGGGTGAGATTTTCTATGCAGGCCCTCAAATCCCTAATTATGCAGGAACTCAGTTTAAGAAGGAAATTGAGACTAGCTTTGCGATTCCTTGTGAGATTGAAAATGATGTCAACTGTGCAGGTCTGGCTGAGGCGGTATCTGGTTCAGGCAAGGGAGCGAGTGTCACTCTTTGCTTGACTATTGGAACAGGTATCGGGGGTTGCTTGATTATGGATGGGAAAGTCTTCCATGGATTTAGCAATTCAGCCTGTGAAGTTGGGTATATGCATATGCAGGATGGAGCTTTCCAAGACTTGGCTTCTACAACAGCTTTGGTAGAGTATGTAGCGGCAGGTCATGGAGATCCAGTTGATCAGTGGAATGGCCGACGTATCTTTAAGGAAGCTACCGAAGGAAATAAAATCTGCATGGCTGGTATTGACCGGATGGTAGACTATCTAGGAAAAGGTCTGGCAAATATTTGCTATGTGGTCAATCCAGAAGTAGTCATTCTCGGTGGCGGTATCATGGGACAAGAGGCTATTCTCAAACCTAAAATTCGAAAAGCTTTAAAAGATGCTTTGGTACCAAGCCTAGCTGAAAAAACACGATTAGAATTTGCCCATCACCAAAATACAGCAGGGATGCTTGGTGCTTATTATCATTTTAAAACAAAACAATCCTAGTTTGGTTTAACCAAACTAGGATTTTCTTACACGTTTTTGTCTACGATAGCCATTGAGTTTTTTATTTTCCCAATAGCTGTTAAAAATTTTCTCCTTGCTTTCACGATTGATTTCCAAAAAGTAGGCATAAATCAAATCGATAAAGAAGAGCATAGGAAGTTGAGCGGATATACGTTGGATGTAAGAAGACTGGCTGTGGGTGGCTACAAGAACAGTCTCTGTATAGGCTTGACTATCTTTATTGGGAACACTTGTAAAAAGTACAGTCTTTGCCCCCATCTCCTTAGCGTCTAATAGACTATCTAAAATAGAAGGTGTTGTGCCAGAAAGAGAGAAACCGAGTACTAGACAATTTTCATCCATAATACTGGTTGTCCAAGCAAAACCGTCTTGGTCTGTTAAGGCTTCACAGACCACACCTAGACGCATGAAGCGCAATTTCATTTCACGAGCGACGAGGCCAGAACTTCCTGTTCCGAAGAAGTAGACACGTTCAGCATCTTCGATTAACTGGGCAATTCTTTCTAGTTGGACTTCGTCAATTAAGTCCTGTGTTTGTTCCCGCATACTACTATAACTTCTGAGGACTCGTTTTGTCAGTGGACTGTGCTTGTGGGAATGGGTGTCTTGTTTCTCTGCTTGGTGTTGGTATTGGAAAATAAATTCTCGATAGCCTGTAAAACCACACTTTTTAGCAAAGCGGGTCAGAGCAGCTTGAGAGATATGTAATTTTTGAGTAACCTGCTGAGAAGATAAATCATCTGCAATGGTTTCCGTTTGTAAAAAATAGCGAGCGATTTCTTGCTCTAGGTCTGTCATTTCTTCAAAGTGAGAATCAATGATGGTTGCTATATCTGGTTTGTCCATAGAAAGGCTCCTTTAAATGAGTCGTATTGGAAAAAGGCTAGATTATTGAACTTTTACATTTATTATATCATATAATATAGGGATGAATAAATAAAAACGTATCTTACCGTAAAAACGAAAAAAGCTTCTTTGCTTTTCCATAATTTTCTTCTTAAATTATGGTACAATTAAGAGTAAGACTTAAAATAGAAATGAGACTGATTTGTATGAGAAAATTTGATAGCCATTCGATTCCGATTCGGCTTAATTTATTGTTTTCAATTGTCATTTTGCTCTTTATGGCCATTATTGGTCGCCTGCTTTATATGCAGGTTTTGAACAAGGATTTTTATGAGACAAAACTAGCATCGGCTAGTAAAACAAAGGTGACCACTAGTTCAGCTCGAGGAGAAATTTATGATGCCAGCGGCAAGCCCTTGGTTGAAAATACTGTGAAACAAGTTGTTTCCTTTACTCGAAACAACAAAATGACGGCTGCCGATTTGAAAGAAACAGCCAAGAAGTTGCTAGCCTATGTGGGAGTTTCTTCTCCAACATTGACTGACCGACAGTTAGCAGACTACTACCTAGCAGATCAAGATGTCTATAAGAAAGCAGTGGAAAGCTTACCACGTGAGAAGCGCCTTGATTCTGATGGAAATCGATTATCTGAATCCGAGCTTTACAATAATACTGTTGAAAGTATCGATCCAAGTCAATTGGCCTACTCGGATGACGAAAAGAAAGAAATTTATCTCTTTAGTCAACTTAATGCAGTTGGAAACTTTGCAACAGGCACCATTGTGACAGATGCTTTAACAGATACTCAGATTGCCTTGATTGCTTCGGCTTCTAAGAATTTACCTGGTATCAGTATTTCAACTTCGTGGGATCGAAAGGTTCTAGAGACTTCACTTTCTTCTATAGTAGGAAGTGTATCCAGTGAAAAAGCTGGTCTTCCAGCTGAAGAAGCCGATGCCTATATCAAGAAGGGTTATTCTCTAAATGACCGTGTTGGAACCTCTTATCTAGAAAAACAATATGAAGAAACCTTGCAAGGAAAACGCTCGGTGAAAGAAATCCATCTAGATAAGCACGGAAACATGGAAAGTGTCGAAAATATCGAAGATGGTACCAAAGGTAACAATATTAAACTGACTATTGATTTGGCCTTCCAAGATAGCGTGGACAATCTGCTTAAGAGCTATTTCAATTCTGAGCTAGGAAATGGAGGAGCCAAGTATTCTGAAGGTGTGTATGCAGTTGCTCTAAACCCAAAAACAGGTGCTGTTTTGTCTATGTCAGGGATCAAACATGACTTGAAAACGGGAGATTTAACACCTGATTCCTTGGGAACAGTAACCAATGTCTTTGTCCCGGGTTCTGTTGTCAAGGCGGCGACCATCAGCTCTGGTTGGGAGAATGGAGTCTTATCAGGAAATCAGACCTTGACAGACCAACCGATTGTCTTCCAAGGTTCAGCTCCGATTAATTCTTGGTACACTCAGGCTTACGGTTCATTTCCGATTACAGCGGTGGAAGCCTTGGAGTATTCTTCTAATACCTACATGGTCCAAACGGCTTTGGGCATCATGGGTCAAACTTATCAACCTAATATGTTTGTTGGAACCAGCAATTTGGAATCAGCTATGGGGAAACTTCGTGCGACATTTGCTGAATATGGTCTTGGAGCCTCAACAGGCATTGACCTTCCAGATGAGTCAACTGGTTTTATACCAAAAGAGTATAATTTTGCTAATTACATTACCAATGCCTTTGGTCAGTTTGATAACTACACCCCAATGCAATTGGCCCAGTACGTTGGCACAATTGCCAACAACGGTGTTCGGATTGCGCCCCACATTGTTGAGGGGATTTATGGAAATAATGAACAAGGTGGTTTAGGGAACTTAATCCAATCTGTTGAAACCAAGGAAATGAATAAAATTAATATTTCTGAGTCTGATGTTTCCATTCTTCAACAAGGATTTTATCAAGTTTCACATGGTGGAAGTGCTTTGACAACCGGTCGTGCCTTTTCAAATGGCGCAGCGGTATCCATTAGTGGAAAAACAGGTACTGCCGAAAGTTATGTTGAGGGTGGTCAAAAAGCTAACAATACTAATGCTGTGGCCTATGCACCATCAGATAATCCTCAAATCGCTGTAGCTGTTGTCTTCCCTCATAACACCAACCTTACAAATGGTGTCGGACCTTCCATTGCGCGCGATATTATCAACCTCTATAACCAACATCATCCAATGAATTAGAAAGGAACATATGCTTTATCCAACACCTATTGCTAAGCTAATTGACAGTTATTCGAAGTTACCGGGTATCGGGATTAAGACGGCTACCCGTCTGGCCTTCTATACTATTGGAATGTCTGATGACGATGTCAATGAATTTGCTAAAAATCTCCTTTCTGCTAAGAGAGAGCTGACCTACTGTTCCATCTGCGGTCGCCTGACTGATGACGATCCTTGCTCTATCTGTACCGATCCGACTCGGGACCAGACAACGATTTTAGTTCTCGAAGATAGTCGCGATGTGGCAGCAATGGAGAATATCCAAGAATACCATGGACTCTATCATGTCTTACATGGTCTCATTTCTCCCATGAATGGTATCAGTCCAGATGATATCAATCTCAAGAGTCTTATGACTCGTCTGATGGATAGTGAAGTTTCAGAGGTAATCGTAGCAACAAATGCTACAGCAGATGGTGAAGCGACATCCATGTATCTTTCACGTTTGCTCAAGCCAGCTGGTATCAAGGTTACGCGTCTAGCACGAGGTCTCGCTGTCGGAGCGGACATTGAGTACGCGGATGAAGTGACGCTCTTACGAGCCATTGAAAATCGAACAGAGTTGTAAGTGTAGACAAATTAACACACTCAATTCATTTATACAAAAATCATGGAGACCGACAGTTGTTTTATCGGTCTCTTTTTAGATTTATTGAAGACCAGTATCAGGTTCAAGTTTCAAAAAAGAAGCAAATATGATATACTAAAGAACGAGTATTCTATTAGAATTGGAACAAATAATATGAAACAAACGATTATTCTTTTATACGGTGGACGTAGTGCAGAGCGTGAAGTCTCTGTTCTTTCAGCTGAGAGTGTCATGCGTGCGGTCAACTACGACCGTTTCACGGTCAAGACTTTCTTCATCAGCCAGTCAGGTGACTTTATTAAAACGCAAGAATTTAGCCAGACTCCAGGTCAAGAGGATCGTCTTATGACCAATGAAACCATTGATTGGGATAAGAAAGTTGCACCAAGTGTTATCTACGAAGAAGGAGCAGTGGTCTTTCCAGTCCTTCATGGTCCGATGGGAGAAGATGGCTCTGTTCAAGGCTTCCTCGAAGTTTTGAAAATGCCTTATGTTGGTTGCAACATCTTGTCATCAAGTCTTGCCATGGACAAAATCACGACCAAGCGTGTGTTAGAATCTGTTGGTATTGCCCAAGTTCCTTATGTGGCCATTGTCGAAGGTGATGATGTAACTTCTAAAATTGTCGAAGTTGAAGAAAAATTGACTTATCCAGTCTTCACAAAACCATCAAACATGGGTTCAAGTGTTGGTATTTCTAAGTCTGAAAATCAAGAAGAACTCCGTCAAGCCTTGAAACTTGCCTTCCAATATGATAGCCGTGTCTTGGTAGAACAAGGAGTGAATGCCCGTGAAATCGAGGTTGGGCTACTGGGTAACTACGATGTTAAAAGCACCCTTCCAGGAGAAGTAGTCAAGGATGTTGCCTTCTATGACTACGATGCCAAGTATATTGATAATAAGATTACTATGGATATTCCAGCTAAAATCAGTGATGATGTGGTAGCTGTCATGCGTCAAAATGCAGAAACAGCCTTCCGTGCCATTGGTGGTTTAGGTCTATCTCGTTGCGATTTCTTCTATACAGACAAGGGAGAGATTTTCCTAAATGAGCTCAATACCATGCCAGGTTTCACCCAGTGGTCAATGTATCCACTACTTTGGGATAATATGGGAATCAGCTACCCAGAACTAATCGAGCGTTTGGTTGACCTTGCTAAGGAAAGTTTTGACAAGCGCGAAGCGCATTTGCTATAAAATGAAAGAGAGGGTAGAAGCCAGAACCATCACTGCAGAGTGATTAGAGTTCTCGGACTTCAACCCTTTTTAAAGGAGTAGAAATGAAATTAACAATCCATGAAGTGGCTCAAGTTGTCGGATCTAAAAATGATATCAGCATTTTTGAGGATACCAAGTTAGAAAAGGCCGAGTTTGATAGTCGCTTAGTTGCGGCAGGGGATTTATTTGTGCCCCTCAAAGGGGCGCGTGATGGCCATGACTTTATCGAAACAGCCTTTGAAAATGGCGCTGCTGTAACCCTGTCTGAGAAAGAAATTGCAAACCATCCCTACATTTTAGTAGATGACGTATTGACTGCCTTTCAAACCCTAGCAGCCTACTATCTTGAAAAAACGGCTGTTGATGTCTTTGCTGTTACAGGTTCAAATGGCAAGACAACGACCAAGGATATGTTGGCGCACTTGCTTTCAATAACCTACAAAACCTACAAAACACAAGGAAACTACAATAACGAGATTGGCCTTCCTTACACAGTTCTCCACATGCCTGAAGGAACAGAAAAGTTGGTCTTGGAGATGGGGCAGGATCACTTGGGAGATATTCATCTCTTATCAGAATTGGCTCATCCAAAAACAGCTATCGTGACCTTGATTGGGGAAGCTCATTTGGCCTTTTTCAAAGACCGTTCTGAGATTGCTAAAGGGAAGATGCAAATTGCAGATGGTATGGCATCGGGTTCCTTGCTTTTGGTACCAGCAGACTACATTGTAGAGAACTACTTGCCAGCTGATAAAAAGGTGGTCCGTTTTGGTCAAGGAGCAGAGTTAGAAATCACAGACTTGGTTGAGCGCAAGGATAGTCTGACCTTTAAGGCCAATTTCTTGGAGCAAGTCCTTGATTTGCCAGTGACTGGTAAGTACAATGCTACCAATGCTATGATTGCATCCTATGTTGCCCTACAAGAAGGAGTTTCAGAGGAGCAAATTCGTCAGGCCTTCCAAAATATTGAATTGACGCGTAACCGTACCGAGTGGAAGAAATCAGCCAATGGAGCAGATATCCTATCAGATGTTTACAATGCCAATCCAACCGCTATGAAGCTGATTTTAGAGACTTTCTCTGCCATTCCAGCCAATGAAGGGGGCAAGAAAATTGCAGTGTTGGCGGATATGAAGGAACTTGGTGACCAGTCTGTTCAACTCCATAACCAGATGATTTTGAGTATCTCGCCAGATGTGCTTGATACCGTAATTTTCTATGGAGAAGACATTGCTGGATTGGCCCAATTGGCTAGTCAAATGTTCCCAATTGGCCACGTTTTCTACTTCAAGAAAACAGAAGACCAAGACCAATTTGAAGACCTAGTCAAGCAGGTCAAGGAAAGCCTTGGAACCAATGACCAAATCCTGCTCAAAGGCTCTAACTCTATGAATCTAGCCAAGTTAGTAGAAAGTTTAGAAACTGAAGACAAGTAATTTTGTCAAACATTTACGTATTTCTAAATCCATTTTTGATAAATAGCATGGTATAATAAAATGCAGGAAAATTTTGAATCATGAGGAAGACTAGATGAATTTATGGGATATTTTCTTTACGACCCAAGCAACCGAACCACCCAAATTTGACCTTTTTTGGTATGTCAGTATATTTACACTTTTAGCCTTAACTTTTTATACAGCCTATCGCTATCGTGAAAAGAAGGCTTACCAACGATTTTTCCAGAGTTTACAGGCAGTTCAGTTAATCCTCCTTTATGGTTGGTACTGGATCAATCATATGCCGTTGTCAGAAAGTTTACCTTTTTACCATTGCCGTATGGCTATGTTTGTGGTGCTTTTGCTTCCTGGTCAGTCTAAATATAGGCAGTATTTTGCATTGCTAGGAACATTTGGGACATTAGCAGCCTTTGTTTATCCAGTTCCAGATGCCTATCCTTTCCCACATATTGCGATTTTATCCTTTATCTTTGGGCACCTAGCTCTTTTGGGGAATTCTCTGGTCTATCTATTGAGACAGTATGACGAACGATTGCTGGATGTGAAGGGAATTTTTCTTATGACCTTTGCCCTAAATGCCTTGATTTTTGTGGTCAATTTAGTAACTGGTGGAGATTACGGATTCTTGACAAAACCACCATTGGTTGGAGACCATGGCTTAGTAGCTAATTATTTAATCGTTTCCCTGGCCTTATCAGCAGCGATTACGTTAACAAAGAAAATCTTAGAACTATTTTTACAACAAGAAGCAGAAAAAATGATTGCAAAGAAAGCTTGATTTTAAGCTTTCTTTTTTCATAAATCTGTTTTTTATAATTTGTTTGGAAAATATAAAAAGCTTATGAGCGAATGTGAAAAAATGGTAAGTAAATTTAGGAAAAACTAAGCACGATCGGATTTTTTGTGTTATAATATTCTGTGAATAGCTATGCCCTATTTTAGCTATATTTGAATAGAAGTTTGAAACTTGGAAGATAGAGAGGATGCGATGTAATGACTAGAAATGGTTTTTTTACAGGCTTAGATATTGGAACTAGCTCCATTAAGGTGTTAGTTGCTGAGCAGAGAGATGGAGAAGTAAATGTAATTGGTGTTAGCAACGCCAAAAGTAAGGGTGTTAAAGATGGAATTATTGTTGATATTGAAGCAGCAGCCACTGCTATTAAGGCAGCAATTTCCCAGGCGGAGGAAAAAGCAGGCATTTCAATCAAATCAGTGAATGTTGGTTTGCCTGGAAATCTTTTGCAAGTAGAACCAACTCAAGGAATGATTCCAGTTACATCTGATACAAAAGAAATTACAGATCAAGATGTCGAAAATGTTGTCAAATCAGCCTTGACAAAGAGTATGACACCAGATCGTGAAGTCATTACTTTTATTCCTGAAGAATTTATCGTAGATGGTTTCCAAGGTATTCGTGATCCACGTGGTATGATGGGTGTTCGTCTTGAAATGCGTGGTTTACTTTACACTGGTCCACGTACTATTCTTCACAATTTACGCAAGACGGTTGAGCGCTCAGGTGTTCAAGTTGAAAATATTATTATTTCACCATTGGCTTTGGTTGGTTCAGTTTTGAACGAAGGAGAGCGTGAATTTGGAGCTACTGTGATTGATATGGGAGCAGGTCAAACAACTGTTGCTACAATCCGTAACCAAGAACTCCAGTTTACAAATATTCTTCAAGAAGGTGGAGATTATGTCACAAAAGATATCTCTAAAGTCTTGAAGACTTCAAAAAAACTAGCTGAAGGATTAAAATTGAACTATGGGGAAGCCTACCCATCACTTGCCAGCAATGAAACTTTCCAAGTTGAAGTGATTGGTGAAGTAGAGCCTGTAGAAGTTACAGAAAGCTACCTAGCAGAGATTATTTCAGCTCGCATTAAACACATTTTTGAACAGATTAAACAAGAGTTGGAAAGAAGGCATTTGTTGGATCTTCCAGGTGGAATTGTTCTGATTGGTGGAAATGCTATTTTACCAGGTATTGTAGAACTTGCACAGGAAGTCTTTGGCGTTGGTGTCAAACTTTACGTTCCAAATCAAGTTGGAATCCGTAACCCTGCCTTTGCTCATGTGATTAGCTTATCTGAATTTGCTGGTCAATTGACTGAGGTGAATTTGTTAGCACAACGAGCAGTCAAGGGTGAAGATACCTTGCGTCACCAACCAATCAATTTTGGTGGGATGATCCAACGTGTTACGCAGGTGTCACAACCTACTCCTATTCAACCAGCTTCAAATACAGAGGTTGAACCATCAGCTTCTACGAACGTAGTTGCTCCGAAAGAGGATAAAGTATCTTCTCAAAATAAACAAAAAATCGCAGATCGCTTCCGTGGTTTAATCGGAAGTATGTTTGATGAATAAAAGAGGAAAAATAAACTATGACATTTTCATTTGATACAGCGGCTGCTCAAGGTGCAGTGATTAAAGTAATCGGTGTTGGTGGAGGTGGTGGTAACGCCATTAACCGCATGGTTGACGAAGGTGTTGCAGGCGTAGAATTTATCGCAGCAAACACAGATGTACAAGCTTTGAGTAGTACAAAAGCTGAGACTGTAATTCAGTTGGGCCCTAAATTGACTCGTGGTTTGGGTGCTGGCGGTCGACCTGAAATCGGTCAAAAGGCTGCCGAAGAAAGCGAAGAAGCCTTGACTCAAGCTATTACTGGAGCAGATATGGTCTTCATCACTGCAGGTATGGGAGGTGGCTCAGGTACTGGTGCAGCTCCTGTTATTGCCCGCATTGCTAAAGATTTAGGTGCTCTTACAGTTGGTGTTGTGACACGTCCTTTCGGTTTTGAAGGAAGCAAACGTGGTCAATACGCTGTGGAAGGAATCAATCAACTTCGCGAACATGTGGATACTCTATTGATTATTTCAAACAACAACTTGCTTGAAATTGTTGATAAGAAAACTCCACTTCTTGAAGCTCTTAGCGAAGCAGATAACGTACTTCGCCAAGGTGTTCAAGGAATTACGGACTTGATCACAAATCCTGGTTTGATTAACCTTGACTTTGCCGATGTGAAAACAGTTATGGCAAATAAAGGAAACGCCCTAATGGGTATCGGTATCGGTAGTGGTGAAGAACGTGTGGTAGAAGCAGCTCGTAAGGCAATCTACTCACCACTTCTTGAAACAACTATTGACGGTGCTGAGGATGTTATCGTCAACGTTACTGGTGGTCTCGACTTGACTTTGATTGAAGCAGAAGAAGCTTCAGAAATTGTCAACCAAGCAGCTGGTCAAGGAGTGAACATCTGGCTCGGAACATCAATCGATGAAAACATGAAAGATGAAATCCGTGTTACAGTCGTTGCAACTGGTGTTCGTCAAGATCGTGTTGAAAAAGTTGTGGGTCATGCACAAAGACAAGCTGTTCGTCATGAGCAAGCAAGTCCTAGTCATGCACACAATCATAATCGTCACTTTGATATGGCTGAAACTGCAGAAATTCCAAGTCCAGCACCTCGTCGTACAGAAACTTCTCAATCTTCAGCATTTGGTGATTGGGACCTGCGTCGTGAGACAATTGTTCGACCAACTGATTCAGTGGTATCACCAGTTGAACGTTTCGAAGCGCCATCTTTACACGATGAGGATGAATTAGACACTCCTCCATTTTTCAAAAATCGTTAAGTAAATGAATTTGAAAGAAAATACAGAACGTGTTTTTCAACAAATAAAAGATGCAAGTCAGCAGGCAGGAAGAGAAGCCAATTCTGTTTCGGTTCTTGCTGTTACAAAATATGTAGACGTACCGACAGCGGAGGCTTTGCTTCCGCTAGGTGTTCATCATATTGGTGAAAATCGTGTGGATAAATTTCTTGAGAAATATGAAGCTTTAAAAGATAGAAATATTACCTGGCATTTGATTGGAACATTGCAAAGACGCAAGGTTAAAGATGTCATTCAGTACATTGATTATTTCCACGCTTTGGATTCATTAAAGCTAGCAGAGGAAATTCAAAAAAGAAGTGACCGAGTTGTTAAGTGTTTCTTACAAGTAAATATCTCAAGGGAAGAGAGCAAACATGGTTTTTCAAAGGAAGAACTATTGGAGCTTTTGCCAGAGTTGGCCACCTTAGATAAAATCGAATATGTCGGCTTGATGACCATGGCTCCTTTTGAAGCTAGTAGTGATGAGTTGAAAGAGATTTTTAAAGCTACGCAGGATGTGCAACTAGAAATTAGAGAAAAACAAATTCCCAATATGCCAATGACGGACTTGAGTATGGGTATGAGTCGTGACTACAAGGAAGCGATTGAATTTGGCTCAACCTTTGTCAGAATTGGTACAGCATTTTTTAAATAGGAAAGAAATATGTCTTTAAAAGATAGATTTGATAAATTTATAGATTATTTTTCAGAAGATGGAGAAGATGTTGGTACTACCTATCAGCTTAAAGCAGAAGAGCCGATTGTAACTCCAGTTCCTTCTGTTCAAGAGTTGCCTCAACAAGCTGCTAGCTCACCATCTAAAGATAAAAACATCACTCGTCTTCATGCCCGTCAACAAGAGTTGGCTATGCAAAGTCAACGTTCTACTGATAAGGTGACAATTGATGTTCGTTATCCACGCAAATACGAAGACGCCACAGATATTGTTGATTTATTAGCTGGTAACGAAAGTATTTTGATTGATTTCCAATATATGACAGAAGTCCAAGCTCGTCGTTGTTTGGATTATCTGGATGGGGCACGTCACGTTTTAGCTGGTAACATGAAAAAGGTAGCATCTACTATGTACTTGCTAACACCAGTTGATGTTGTCGTCAATATTGAAGATATCAAAATCCCAGATGAATCACAAAATGGTGAATTTGGTTTTGACATGAAACGTACGAGAGTGAGATAATGCTCTTTCTCATTCGTTTTATTCAAAATGCAGTGGATATCTATTCACTGATTTTAATCATTTTTGCTCTGATGTCTTGGTTCCCTAATGCTTATGAATCACGTCTTGGGCGTTTGATCATTAGTTTAGTGAAACCGATAGTCGCTCCCTTGCAACGTTTACCCCTCCAGATTGCAGGTCTAGACTTGTCTGTCTGGATTGCGGTATTACTAGTTCACTTCCTAGGGGAACAGGTGATTCGACTTTTAGTGATTTTTCTATGAACAAGATGATTTATCAACACTTTTCTAAGAATGATTCGTCTTTTATTGATAAGGGAGCAGAATGGATAAAAAAGGTAGAAGATTCTTATTCTCCTTTTTTAACACCCTTTGTAAATCCCCATCAAGAAAAGATTTTAAAGGTTCTAGCATCAACCAACGGCATCTCCTATATGAGCAGTCGGCAGTTTCTTGAAACTGAATATGTACGGGTTCTTCTGTATCCTGATTATTTTGAGCCAGAATTCTCTGATTTTGAACTATCCTTGCAAGAAATTGTCTATCCTAATAAGTTTGAGCGCTTAACACATGCTAAAATATTAGGGACTGTTTTAAACAAGCTGGGAATTGATAGGAAGCTATTTGGTGATATCTTAGTCAATGAAGAGAGGGCACAGATTATCATTAATCGACAGTTTATGCTCCTTTTTCAAGACGGCATTACGAAAGTTGCTCGTTTACCGGTTCGTCTAGAAGAACGGGATTTTACTGAGAAAATTGCTACAGTAGAAAATTATCAAGAATTAGATATTTGTATCGCTAGTTCTAGATTAGATGTTTTTCTAGCAGGTGTCTTCAAGTTGTCTAGAAATCAGGCAAGTCAGTTAATTGAAAAACAGGCAGTCCAAGTTAATTACCATTTAGTTGAAAAATCAGATTATGCAGTTCAAGTTGGTGATCTGATTAGTGTAAGGAAATTTGGTCGATTGAAACTCGTTAGAGATAATGGGCAAACAAAAAAAGATAAAAAGAAATTAACGGTCCAATTGTTATTAAGTAAGTGAGGAAAAATATGCCAATTACATCGTTAGAAATCAAAGATAAAACTTTTAGCACACGCTTCAGAGGGTTTGATCAAGAAGAAGTAGATGAGTTTTTAGATATTGTAGTCCGTGATTATGAAGATTTGGTTCGCTCTAATCATGATAAGGATTTACAAATTAAGAGTTTGGAAGAGCGTTTGTCTTACTTTGATGAGATGAAAGATTCATTGAGTCAATCTGTATTGATTGCACAAGATACAGCAGAGCGAGTAAAACAAGCTGCAACGGAACGTTCAAACAATATTATCCAACAAGCAGAGCAAGATGCCCAACGTTTGTTGGAAGAAGCTAAGTACAAGGCAAATGAAATTCTTCGTCAAGCAACTGACAATGCTAAGAAAGTTGCTGTTGAAACAGAAGAATTGAAGAACAAGAGTCGTGTCTTCCACCAACGTCTTAAATCTACAATTGAGAGCCAGTTAGCAATTGTTGAATCTTCAGATTGGGAAGATATTCTTCGCCCAACAGCGACTTATCTTCAGACAAGTGATGAGGCCTTCAAAGAAGTAGTCAGCGAAGTCTTAGGTGACTCTGTCTTACAACAACAGCAAGAGGAAGAACCAATTGATATTACTCGCCAGTTTTCTCCCGAGGAAATGGCAGAGTTGCAAGCGCGTATCGAAGCGGCTAATAAGGAACTTGCAGAAGCAGAAGCAAGAGCTGAGCAGGAACAAGTGGTTTCACCAGCTCCAGTTGTTGAAGAAAGTCCAGCTCATCCAGTTGGTCCAATGTATGAAGAGCCAGAAGTAGCTCCAAGCCATTACTCAGGACCAACACCAGCTACTGAAGCTGTAAACTCAGAACCAGGTTTTGCGGCACCGCAAGAATCTGTTACAATTTTATAAGAAATAATATGAGAACAATATCTTATCCTTATATTTCCAGCGAGCAGGAGATGGTGTGAGTCCTGTAATCCCTAATGATAAGATTATCCTCTCAAAAACTTAAGTCTGAAATTAGTAGGATTTGACGTTCCCCACGTTACGGGATAAGAGGGAGAAAGACTAGATCTTTTTCCGAATAAAGGTGGTACCACGATTTTCGTCCTTTTTGGAAGTCGTGGTTTTTAATTTGTTATTATTTATAAAGGAGATACCATGAAACTCAAAGATACCCTTAACCTTGGGAAAACAGCTTTCCCAATGCGTGCAGGACTTCCTACCAAAGAGCCAGTTTGGCAAAAGGAATGGGAAGATGCAAAACTTTACCAACGTCGTCAAGAATTGAACCAAGGAAAACCTCATTTCACCTTGCATGATGGCCCTCCATACGCGAACGGAAATATCCACGTTGGACACGCTATGAACAAGATTTCAAAAGATATCATTGTTCGTTCAAAATCAATGTCAGGTTTTTACGCACCATACATCCCAGGTTGGGATACTCATGGTCTGCCAATCGAGCAAGTTTTGGCAAAACAAGGTATCAAACGTAAAGAAATGGACTTGGTTGAGTACTTGAAACTTTGCCGTGAATACGCTCTTTCTCAAGTAGATAAACAACGTGAAGACTTTAAACGTTTGGGAGTTTCTGGTGACTGGGAAAATCCATATGTGACTTTGACTCCTGACTATGAAGCAGCTCAAATCCGTGTATTTGGTGAGATGGCTAATAAAGGTTATATCTACCGTGGTGCCAAACCAGTTTACTGGTCTTGGTCATCTGAGTCTGCCCTTGCAGAAGCGGAGATTGAATACCATGACTTGGTTTCAACTTCCCTTTACTATGCAAATAAGGTAAAAGATGGCAAAGGTGTTCTAGATACAGATACTTACATCGTTGTCTGGACAACTACTCCATTTACCATCACAGCTTCTCGTGGTTTAACTGTTGGTGCAGATATTGATTACGTTTTGGTTCAACCTGCTGGTGAAGATCGCAAGTTTGTGGTTGCTGCAGAATTGTTGACTAGCTTGTCTGAGAAATTTGGCTGGGTTGATGTTCAAGTTTTGGCAACTTACCGTGGTCAAGAACTCAACCACATCGTAACAGAACACCCATGGGATACAGCTGTAGATGAATTGGTTATCCTTGGTGACCACGTTACGACTGATTCTGGTACTGGTATTGTCCATACAGCCCCTGGTTTTGGTGAGGATGACTACAATGTTGGTATTGCTAATGGTCTTGAAGTTGCAGTGACTGTTGACGAACGCGGTATCATGATGGCCAATGCTGGTGCTGAGTTTGAAGGTCAATTCTATGACAAGGTGGTTCCAACTGTTATTGAAAAACTTGGCAACCTCCTTCTTGCCCAAGAAGAAATCTCTCACTCATACCCATTTGACTGGCGTACTAAGAAACCAATCATCTGGCGTGCAGTTCCACAATGGTTTGCCTCAGTTTCTAAATTCCGCCAAGAAATCTTGGACGAAATTGAAAAGGTTAAATTCCACTCAGAATGGGGTAAAGTCCGTCTTTACAATATGATCCGTGACCGTGGCGACTGGGTTATCTCTCGTCAACGTGCTTGGGGTGTTCCACTTCCAATCTTCTACGCTGAAGATGGTACAGCGATCATGACAGCTGAAACGATTGAACACGTGGCTCAACTCTTTGAGGAACACGGTTCTATCATCTGGTGGGAACGTGATGCTAAGGACCTCTTGCCAGAAGGATTTACTCATCCAGGTTCACCAAATGGCGAGTTCAAAAAAGAAACAGATATCATGGATGTTTGGTTTGACTCAGGTTCATCATGGAATGGAGTTGTGGTAAACCGTCCTGAGTTGACTTACCCAGCAGATCTTTACCTTGAAGGTTCTGACCAATACCGTGGATGGTTCAACTCTTCACTTATCACATCTGTTGCCAACCATGGCGTAGCACCTTACAAACAAATCTTGTCACAAGGATTTGCCCTTGATGGTAAAGGTGAGAAGATGTCTAAATCTCTTGGAAATACTATTGCTCCAAGCGATGTTGAAAAACAATTTGGTGCGGAAATCTTGCGTCTCTGGGTAACAAGTGTGGACTCAAGCAATGACGTGCGTATCTCTATGGATATCTTGAGCCAAGTCTCTGAAACTTACCGTAAGATTCGTAACACTCTTCGTTTCTTGATTGCTAATACATCTGACTTTAACCCAGCTGAGGATGCAGTAGCTTACGATGAGCTTCGTTCAGTTGATAAGTACATGACAATTCGCTTTAACCAGCTTGTTAAGACCATTCGTGATGCTTACGCAAACTTTGAATTCTTGACAATCTACAAGGCCTTGGTGAACTTTATCAACGTTGACTTGTCAGCCTTCTACCTTGATTTTGCCAAAGATGTTGTTTATATCGAAGGTGCCAAATCGTTGGAACGTCGTCAAATGCAGACTGTCTTCTATGACATTCTTGTGAAAATCACCAAACTCTTGACACCAATCCTTCCTCACACAGCAGAGGAAATCTGGTCATATCTTGAATTTGAATCTGAAGACTTCGTTCAATTGTCAGAATTACCAGAAGCAGAAACTTTTGCTAATCAAGAAGAAATCTTGGATACATGGGCTGCCTTCATGGACTTCCGTGGACAAGCTCAAAAAGCCTTGGAAGAGGCTCGTAATGCAAAAGTAATCGGTAAATCACTTGAAGCTCACTTGACAGTTTATCCAAATGAAGTGGTGAAAACTCTACTCGAAGCAGTAAACAGCAATGTGGCTCAACTTTTGATCGTGTCAGACTTGACCATCGCAGAAGGACCAGCTCCAGAAGCTGCTGTTAGCTTCGAAGATGTAGCCTTCACAGTTGAACGCGCTGCAGGTGAAGTATGTGACCGTTGCCGTCGTATCGACCCAACAACAGCAGAACGCAGCTACCACGCAGTCATCTGTGACCACTGTGCAAGCATCGTAGAAGAAAACTTTGCAGACGCAGTCGCAGAAGGATTTGAAGAAAAATAAGGTTGCTGTATTATACTAAGAAGGAAAAGGATTGCCAAACAGTCCTTTCCTTTTTGGTTTTGACTAGCTTTTTTGTGAAAAATTGTGTAAAATAGAATAGATAAACGAGGGGAACCTCGGAAAATTTAAAGGAGAATCCATCTAATGGTAAAATTGGTTTTTGCTCGCCACGGTGAGTCTGAATGGAACAAAGCTAACCTTTTCACTGGTTGGGCTGATGTTGATTTGTCTGAAAAAGGTACACAACAAGCGATTGATGCTGGTAAATTGATCAAAGAAGCTGGTATCGAATTTGACCAAGCTTACACTTCAGTATTGAAACGTGCGATTAAAACAACTAACTTGGCTCTTGAAGCTTCTGACCAATTGTGGGTTCCAGTTGAAAAATCATGGCGTTTGAACGAACGTCACTACGGTGGTTTGACTGGTAAAAACAAAGCTGAAGCTGCTGAACAATTTGGTGATGAGCAAGTTCACATCTGGCGTCGTTCATACGATGTATTGCCTCCAAACATGGATCGTGATGATGAGCACTCAGCTCACACAGACCGTCGTTACGCTTCACTTGACGACTCAGTTATTCCAGACGCTGAAAACTTGAAAGTGACTTTGGAACGTGCCCTTCCATTCTGGGAAGATAAAATTGCTCCAGCTCTTAAAGATGGTAAAAACGTATTCGTAGGAGCTCACGGTAACTCAATCCGTGCCCTTGTAAAACACATCAAAGGTTTGTCAGATGACGAAATCATGGACGTGGAAATCCCTAACTTCCCACCATTGGTATTCGAATTCGACGAAAAATTGAACGTAGTTTCTGAATACTACCTTGGAAAATAAAAAATTGTAAGTCTAGAATTGATTTCTAGGCTTTTTATGTTAGTATGGTAGTATGATAAGGAATAAAAAACAAGATTATGTATTGGCCTACAAACAACCAGCGTCAACAACATATAAGGGCTGGGAAGAAGAGGCCTTACCGATAGGCAATGGTTCTTTAGGGGCAAAAGTATTTGGGCTTATAGGGGCTGAGCGGATTCAATTCAATGAAAAAAGTCTCTGGTCTGGTGGTCCACTTCCTGATAGTTCCGATTATCAGGGTGGAAATCTTCAGGATCAGTATGTTTTTTTAGCTGAGATTCGGCAGGCTTTGGAGAAGAGAGACTACAATACTGCTAAGGAACTGGCTGAACAGCACCTAGTCGGACCCAAAACGAGTCAATATGGAACCTATCTGTCCTTTGGAGATATTCAAATTGAGTTTAGCCAGCAAGGCAAGACTTTATCTCAGGTGACGGATTACCAGAGACAGCTTAATATCAGCAAGGCGCTTGCGACGACTTCTTATGCCTATAAAGAGACTATGTTTAAACGAGAAGCCTTTACCAGTTTTCCAGATGATCTCTTGGTTCAGCGTTTTACTAAGGAAGGGTCGGAAACTCTAAACTTTACCATGAAACTGTCGCTGACTCGTGCTTTGGCTTCTGATGGAAAGTATGAGCAGGAAAAATCGGATTACAAGGAGTGTCAGCTGGAGATCTCTCCTTCTCATATCTTGATGAAGGGGCGAGTTAAGGATAATGACCTGCAGTTTGCTAGTTATCTAGCTTGGCAAACGGATGGAGACATTAGAGTCAGGTCAGATAAGGTTCAGATATCAGGAGCCAGTTATGCCAATCTCTTCTTGGCGGCTAAGACGGATTTTGCCCAAAATCCTGCTAGCAATTATCGCAAGAAGATAGATTTAGCGCAACAGGTAAAGTCCTTGGTGGAAACAGCTAAAGAAAAGGGCTATACCCAATTGAAATCAAGACATATTGAGGACTACCAAGCCTTATTCCAGCGTGTTCAATTGGATTTGGGAGCTGATGTTGACACATCCACTACAGATGATTTGCTAAAAAATTATAAGCCACAAGAGGGGCAGGCTTTGGAGGAGTTGTTCTTCCAGTATGGACGGTATTTATTGATTAGTTCATCCAGAGATTGCCCAGATGCTCTACCAGCTAATCTACAGGGAGTCTGGAATGCGGTCGACAATCCTCCTTGGAATTCGGACTATCACTTGAATATCAACCTTCAGATGAATTATTGGCCAGCCTATGTTACCAATCTCCTAGAGACGGCCTTTCCGGTCATCAACTATATAGATGATTTACGTGTCTATGGTCGCATAGCAGCTGCAAGGTATGCAGGAATCGTCTCTCGGGAAGGGGAAGAGAATGGTTGGTTGGTTCATACTCAAGCGACTCCCTTTGGTTGGACGGCACCTGGTTGGGATTACTATTGGGGGTGGTCACCAGCTGCCAATGCATGGATGATGCAAACTGTTTATGAAGCCTATTCATTTTACAGGGACCAAGACTATCTCAGGGAGAAAATTTATCCCATGTTGAAGGAAACGGTTCGTTTTTGGAATGCTTTTTTACATAAGGATCAGCAGGCGCAGCGTTGGGTTTCTTCTCCATCTTACTCACCAGAACATGGGCCGATTTCGATTGGCAATACCTATGACCAATCTCTGATTTGGCAGTTATTTCATGATTTTATTCAGGCTGCTCAGGAATTGGGGCTGGATGAGGACTTGTTGACTGAGGTTAAGGAGAAGTTTGATCTGCTAAATCCTTTGCAAATCACTCAATCTGGTCGAATCAGGGAGTGGTATGAAGAGGAAGAGCAGCATTTTCAAAATGAGAAAGTGGAGGCCCAGCATCGGCACGCTTCCCATTTGGTGGGACTCTATCCTGGCAATCTCTTTAGCTATATGGGGCAAGAGTATCTTGAAGCGGCGCGTGCTAGCCTCAATGATCGTGGAGATGGCGGCACAGGCTGGTCTAAGGCTAATAAGATCAATCTCTGGGCGCGTTTGGGAGATGGCAATCGAGCCCATAAATTATTCGCAGAGCAGTTAAAGACATCCACCTTACCCAATCTTTGGTGCACCCATCCTCCTTTTCAGATAGATGGTAATTTTGGTGCTACTAGTGGCATGGCAGAAATGTTGCTCCAGTCTCATGCAGCTTATCTGGTGCCTCTAGCCGCCCTACCTGATGCATGGTCATCAGGTTCCGTTTCAGGCTTAATGGCACGTGGACATTATGAAGTGAGCATGAGGTGGGCGGATAAAAAACTCTTACAGTTGACCATTTTATCAAGGAGTGGAGGAGATTTGCGAGTCTCTTATCCAGATATTGAGAAGAGTGTGATTAAAATGAATCAAGAAAAAATAAAAGCGAAATGCATGGGGAAAGATTGTATTTCGGTGGCAACAGTAGAAGGTGATCTTGTTCAATTTTATTTTTAAGAAGATGATAAAAGGCAGTAATTTGAAACTGCCTTTTAATAAGGATTTGAGAATGTAAGCAGTTTCCAACTAGTTGAAAAAGCGTTATAATGGTAGTAGGAAGTAATTTGTTTGAGAGAGGGTGAGTCTTATGGCTTATATTGAGATGAAACACTGTTATAAGCGTTATCAGGTTGGGGATACGGAGATTGTGGCCAATCGTGATGTGAATTTTGAGATTGAAAAGGGTGAATTGGTTATTATTCTAGGTGCGTCAGGTGCAGGCAAGTCAACGGTTCTTAATCTTCTTGGGGGAATGGATACCAATGATGAAGGGGAAATCTGGATTGATGGTGTTAATATTGCAGACTATAGTTCCCACCAGAGAACCAATTACCGTAGAAATGATGTCGGTTTTGTTTTTCAGTTTTATAATCTAGTTTCCAATCTAACTGCTAAGGAAAATGTGGAGTTGGCTTCAGAAATCGTGACAGATGCCTTGAATCCTGAGCAGGTCTTGACAGATGTAGGTCTGGTTCATCGTCTCAATAACTTTCCAGCCCAGCTTTCTGGAGGGGAGCAACAGCGAGTCTCCATTGCACGCGCGGTAGCTAAAAATCCTAAAATTCTCCTTTGTGATGAACCGACTGGAGCCTTGGATTATCAGACAGGTAAGCAGGTTTTGAAAATTCTCCAAGACATGTCTCGTCAAAAGGGAGCGACGGTGATCATCGTGACTCATAATGGAGCTTTGGCGCCCATTGCTGATCGCGTGATTCATATGCACGATGCCAGTGTCAAGGATGTGGTGATGAACCAGCATCCTCAGGATATCGACAGTTTGGAGTACTAGCATGATCAAGCGAAAAACCTATTGGAAGGACTTAATTCAGTCCTTCACAGGCTCCAAGGGGCGTTTTTTATCCATCTTAACCTTGATGATGTTAGGATCTCTAGCCTTAGTAGGTCTCAAAGTGACTAGCCCCAACATGGAGGCGACAGCTAATGCTTATTTAACAACTGCTCAAACCTTGGATTTAGCAGTTATGTCTAATTATGGTTTGGATCAAGCAGATCAAGAAGAACTAGAACAGATAGAGGGCGCAGAGGTTGAGTTTGGCTATTTGACAGATGTGACTATGGAAAATGGGCAGGATGCTATTCGGCTGTACTCCAAACCAGAGCGAATTTCAACCTTTCAGCTAAGAGAGGGACGACTTCCTCAGTCAGACAAGGAAATCGCTTTGGCCACTCATTTGCAAGGCCAATACAGCGTGGGACAGGAGATTAGTTTTAAAGAAAAAGAAGAGGTTCATTCCTCTTTAAAAGACCATACTTATACCATCACTGGTTTTGTGGATTCACCTGAAATCCTCTCCCAGCGAGATATGGGCTACGCAGGAAGTGGAAGTGGGACTCTGACAGCCTATGGGGTGATTTTACCTAGTCAGTTTGATCAGAAAGTCTACAATATAGCTCGTTTGAAATATCAAGATTTAGCAGACTTAAATGCTTTTTCAGAAGCTTATGAAGAAAAATCCAAGCAACATCAGGAAGACCTTGAACAAGCTTTGTCAGATAATAGCAAGGCACGTCTGCAACTCTTGAGAAAAGAAGGCCAAGATTCTCTAGACAAAGGCCAAGAAACCCTTGATAAGGCTGAGACTAATCTGCAGGAAGGCAAGCGTCGTTTAGCAGCTGTTCAAGCTCGTTTACAGGCTCAGGAAAGTCAACTAGCATTGCTTCCTCAAGCACAGAGAGAGCAGGCCAGTGCTCAACTTACCCAAGCCAAGCAGGAATTGAGTGAGGAAGAGGACAAACTAAAGCAGGCTGAACAAAATCTAGCCCAAGAAAAAGAAAAATTAGAAAAACATCAGCAAGTCTTGGATGAATTAGCTGAGCCCAAGTATCAAGTCTATAATCGTCAGACCATGCCTGGCGGTCAAGGCTATCTCATGTACAGTAATGCTTCAGCCAGTATTCGGGCAGTGGGCAATATCTTTCCTGTAGTGCTTTATGCCGTAGCAGCTATGGTGACCTTCACAACTATGACTCGCTTTGTGGATGAAGAGCGAACTCATGCAGGGATTTTTAAGGCCTTGGGTTATCGTAGCAAGGATATTATCGCCAAGTTTCTCCTCTACGGCCTAGTAGCTGGGACTGTCGGAACAGCTCTAGGTAGTATACTTGGCCATTATTTACTAGCCAGTGTGATTTCAAGTGTCATTACAAAAGGAATGGTAGTGGGAGAAACCCAGATTCAGTTCTATTGGACCTATAGTATACTGGCTCTTGTTTTTAGTTGGTTGGCTAGTGTTCTACCAGCCTACTTGGTAGCTCGTAGGGAACTTCATGACGAAGCAGCCCAGCTTTTACTGCCTAAACCACCTGTCAAAGGAGCTAAAATCTTACTGGAGTGCATCGGCTTTATCTGGCACCGTCTCAGTTTTACTCATAAGGTAACAGCTCGCAATATCTTTCGTTATAAGCAACGGATGTTGATGACGATTTTTGGTGTGGCAGGTTCAGTCGCTCTGCTCTTTGCCGGTTTGGGAATTCAATCCTCTGTAGCAGGAGTTCCGTCTAGACAGTTTCAACAAATTCAACAGTATCAGATGATTGTCTCTGAAAATCCTAGTGCGACCAATCAAGACAAGGCAGAGTTGGAAGAAGTGTTGAAAGGACAAGATATCCAAGCTTATCAGAAAATATATTCTAAAACGCTAGACAAGGATTTCAAAGGTAAGGCTGGTCTTCAGACCATTACCCTTATGATGACAGAGAAGGAAGATTTGACTCCCTTTATCCATCTTCAAAGCCATCAGCAGGAGCTGACATTAAAAGATGGCGCCGTTATTACAGCTAAACTAGCCCAGCTGGCAGATGTCAAGGTTGGGCAGACTCTAGAAATTGAAGGTAAGGAACTAAAGGTCGCTGCCATTGCTGAGAACTACGTTGGTCACTTTATTTATATGAGTCAGGCTAGCTATGAGCAAATTTACGGACAGCTACCCCAAGCCAACACTTATTTGGTCTCGTTAAGGGATACCAGTGCTACTAGTATCGAAAGACAGGCCGGCTTACTTATGAATCAATCTGCGGTGTCCAGCGTCGTCCAGAATGCTTCAGCCATTCGACTCTTTGACTCCGTCGCTAGCTCACTTAATCAGACCATGACCATCTTGGTCATTGTATCGGTTCTATTGGCTATTGTTATCCTTTACAATCTGACCAATATCAATGTGGCTGAGAGAATCCGTGAACTCTCCACTATCAAGGTTCTCGGTTTTCATAATAATGAAGTCACTCTCTACATTTACCGTGAGACCATTGTGCTGTCCCTTGTGGGAATCGTCCTTGGTCTGCTCTCAGGTTTCTATTTACACCAATTTTTGATTCAAATGATTTCGCCTGCGACTATTCTCTTTTATTCGCAGGTAGGCTGGGAAGTCTATGTAATCCCAGTGGCAGCAGTAAGCATCATTTTGACCTTGCTTGGTTTCTTTGTCAATTATCATCTGAGAAAGGTTGATATGCTTGAAGCCTTGAAATCTGTAGAGTAATACTCAATGAAAATCAAAGAGCAAACTAGGAAGCAAGCCGTAGGTTGCTCAAAGCACCGCTTTGAGGTTGCAGATAAAGCTGACATGGTTTGAATAGATTTTCGAAGAGTATAAGGTAGTTGTTTTTATCTGATTTAATTTATATTTACTCGTAAACAAAAATCCTCCGTTTCAAAGAGTAGGGAACTCTTTGTGACAGAGGATTTTTTCTATATGGCTTTAGCAGCTGCAATTGCGGCTTCGAAGTTTGGTTCAGAGTTGATATTGTCCACGTATTCAACATAGCGAATAGTATTGTCAGTATCGAGGACAAAGACTGCGCGTGCCAATAGGTGCCACTCATTGATTAAGAGGGCATAATCACGTCCAAAGGAATGGTTGAAATAGTCTGAGAGCATGATGGCATTTTCAATGCCTTCAGCACCACACCAACGTTTTTGAGCAAATGGTAGGTCCATAGAAACAGTCAATACGACCGTGTTGTCCAGTCCAGCCAGTTCTTCATTAAAACGACGCGTTTGAGTTGAGCAGATGCCTGTATCGATAGAAGGCACGATACTCAAAACTTTTTTCTTGCCATCAAAATCAGCCAGAGATTTTTTAGAAAGGTCTGTTGTAGTGAGTGAAAAATCAAGCGCCTTGTCGCCGACTTGTAGTTGTTTACCTGTAAAGCTCACAGGATTTCCGAGAAAAGTTACCATAAGATACTCCAATCTTTTTTCTTCCATTTTAGTTGAAACGGTTAGAATTTTCCAATGATTTGACCGGAAATATGGGTATAGAAAAAACGCCAGCTCATGTGAGAATGACGTTTTTCAGAGGCTTATACTCTTCGAAAATTAAAGAGTATTATTTTGCCAATCCTTCAGCAATCTTGTCAAGGTTGTATTTCATCATGTTGTAGTAGCTGTCGCCTTCTTTACCTTGTTCTGCGATAGAGTCAGTAAAGATTTGTGCGTAGATTGGGATGTTTGTGTCTTGTGAAACAGTCTTCATTGGACGGTCATCCACACTTGATTCTACAAAGAGGGAAGGAGTTTTTGTTTGGCGAAGTTTTTCAACCAAGGTCTTGATTTGGTCAGGAGTTCCTTCTTCTTCAGTATTGATTTCCCAAATATAGGCACTTGGGACACCGTAGGCTTTAGAGAAGTATTTGAAGCATCCTTCGCTGGTTACGATGAGTTTTTTCTCAGCAGGAATGTTGTTAAATTTCTCTTTAGCTTCCTTGTCAAGTTTGTCTAGCTTATCAGTATATTCTTTGAGATTTTTTTCGTAGAATTCCTTGTTGCTAGGGTCTTTAGCGCTCAATTGTTTTGCGATATTTTTAGCAAAGATCATACCGTTTTCAAGGTTAAGCCAAGCGTGTGGGTCTTCTTTGCCTTTTTCGTTTTGACCTTCAAGGTAGATAACATCAACGCCTTCGCTGACTGCAAAGTAGTCTTTGTTTTCAGTTTTCTTGGCATTTTCTACCAATTTTGTAAACCAAGCATTGCCACCTGTTTCAAGGTTGATACCGTTATAGAAAATGAGGTCAGCCTCAGAAGTTTTCTTAACGTCTTCAGGAAGTGGTTCGTATTCGTGTGGGTCTTGACCAACAGGAACGATACTGTGAAGATCAATCTTGTCACCAGCAATATTTTTAGTAATATCAGCGATGATTGAGTTTGTAGCAACAACTTTTAGTTTTTGACCAGAAGCTGCATCTTTTTTTCCACTAGCACATGCTACAAGAGCGATGACGGAAAGAAAGAGAACGAGTAATGTACCTAATTTTTTCATTAGATCCTCCAATTTATTGGGGTTTTGCCCCTTATTTTAACAAATGTTTATTTTTCAGTTTCAAATATCGTTGTTTTGGAGCGATAAAGAAGCTAATGAGAAAGAAACTAGCAGCTGTGAGCACGATACTAGAACCTGCCGCAACGTTAAAGCTATAACCGATAAAGAGTCCCAAAACTGAAGCTATCGCTCCAAAGGTTGAGGAAAGGAAAATCATGCTTTTCAGGCTATTAGCATAAAGATAAGCAGTTGCAGCTGGGGTAATCAGCATGGCTACAATCAGGATAGTTCCGACACTTTGCATGGCTGTCACAGACACGAGAGTCAGGAGTACCATGAGAAGGTAGTGATAGAAATTGACAGGCATTCCCATGGCTTTAGCCAAGAGTTCATCAAAGGAAGTTATCAAGAGTTGCTTGAAGAAAATCCAGATTAACAAGAGAATGACTGCCCCAACACCCATAGTAATAAACATATCCGTATCTTGGACGGCTAGGATATTACCAAAAAGGATATGGAAAAGGTCAGTTGAACTTTTAGCGACACTAATCAAGATGATACCGAGGGCTAAGAAAGAAGAAAAGGTAATGCCGATGGCGGTATCGCTTTTGATAATCGAGTTCCCCTTGATGTAGGTAATGATGATAGCAGCTAGCAATCCAAAGACAATGGCTCCGATAAAGAAGTCAACGCCCAAGATGAAGGAGAGGGCTACACCTGGCAAGACAGCATGTGAAATGGCATCTCCCATGAGTGACATCCCGCGTAGGATGATGAAACATCCCACAGCTCCAGCTACGACCCCGATGACAATAGCCGTTATCAAGGCATTTTGTAAGAAATGGAATTTTTGTAATCCATCGATAAATTCTGCAATCATAGGTCACCTCCATTGAAAAATAGTCGATTACCGTAAGCTTCTTTGAGATTGGATTCGGTAAAGGTTTCTTTGGTTGGACCAAAGGCAATCACTTCTCGATTGACAAGCAAGACTTGATCGAAGTAGTGGGGAACCTTGCTGAGGTCGTGGTGGACGATGAGAACCGTCTTTCCAGCTTTTTTCAGATCTCTCAGCGTATTCATGATGATTTCTTCACTGACTGAGTCAATCCCAACAAAGGGTTCATCCAAGAGGATATAGTCGGCTTCCTGCACCAGACATCTGGCAATCAAGACCCGCTGGAATTGACCTCCAGACAGTTGACTGATTTGACGTTCAGCGTAGTCAGCTAGACCGACAATTTCAAGGGCCTCTTGCACTTTCTTCCAATGTTTAGCTTTTAAACTGTGAAAGAGAGGAATAGAGGGAAATAGTCCTAGCGAGACACATTCCTTGACCTTGATGGGAAAGTTGTAGTCGATATTGATTTTTTGTTCGACATAGGCGATTCGATGTAAGGATTTTTTAACTTCCTTGTCATCGAGAAATGCCTGACCTTGATGTGGGATAATTCCCAGCATCCCTTTTAATAATGTTGATTTCCCAGCACCGTTTGGACCAATGATACCGGTAATTGTTGGTCCTTGGAGCACTAGTGAAATATCCTTAAGTGCCAACGTTTCTTTGTAGGAGACACTGAGGTTTTCGATACGTATCATACAGTTGTATTCCTCCTGTCTCTTAATATACATTAAAAAAAAAATTAAGTCAAGTTAATTTTTGAAAAAATTAAAATAATAACTGAAAAATGATGGAAAAGGAAAGTTCATTTTTAATTGCATTCCCAAGCAATTTTTGTTAAGCTAGCAATAACTTAAAAAAATGAAAGCGAGAACAAGATGACACGTTATCAAGATGATTTTTATGATGCAATCAATGGAGAATGGCAGAAGACAGCTGAAATCCCAGCAGATAAGTCTCAAACAGGTGGTTTTGTTGATTTAGACCAGGAAATTGAAGACTTGATGCTTGCGACAACAGACAAGTGGTTGGCAGGTGAAGAGGTGCCTGAGGATGCTATCTTGGCAAACTTTGTCAAATACCACCGCCTAGTTCGTGATTTTGACAAGAGAGAAGCTGACGGTATCACACCTGTCTTACCACTTCTTAAAGAATTCCAAGAATTGGAGACTTTTGCAGATTTTACAGCTAGACTAGCAGAGTTTGAACTTGCAGGAAAACCTAACTTCCTTCCTTTTGGTGTATCGCCAGACTTTATGGATGCCAGAATCAACGTTTTATGGGCTAGCGCTCCAAGCACGATCCTGCCAGATACGACCTACTATGCTGAAGATCATCCTCAGCGTGAAGAGCTCTTGACTCTTTGGAAAGAAAGCAGCGCAAATCTCCTCAAGGCTTATGATTTCTCTGATGTAGAAATTGAAGACTTGCTAGAGAAAAGACTAGAATTGGACCGTCGAGTTGCGGCAGTGGTTCTTTCTAATGAAGAAAGTTCAGAGTATGCTAAACTCTACCATCCATATGCTTACGAAGATTTCAAGAAATTTGCGCCTGCCCTACCTTTGGATGACTTCTTCCAAGCCGTTCTTGGACAAGTGCCAGACAAGGTTATCGTAGACGAGGAACGTTTCTGGCAAGCAGCAGAGCAATTCTACAGTGAAGAAGCCTGGCCTCTCCTCAAGGCAACCTTGATTTTGAGTGTTATCAATCTTTCTACCAGTTATTTAACGGAAGAAATACGTGTCTTGTCAGGTGCCTACAGTCGTGCACTTTCTGGAGTTCCAGAAGCCAAAGACAAGGTTAAGGCAGCCTACCAGTTAGCACAAGGTCCATTCAAACAAGCCTTAGGTCTCTGGTATGCCCATGAAAAATTCTCTCCAGAAGCCAAGGCAGACGTAGAGAAAAAAGTAGCAACTATGATTGATGTCTATAAGGAACGCTTGGCTAAAAATGACTGGTTGACTCCTGAAACTCGTGATAAGGCTATTGTCAAACTTAATGTCATCAAGCCTTATATTGGTTACCCAGAAGAATTGCCAGAACGCTATAAGGACAAGGTGGTCGATGAAAATGCTAGTCTTTTTGACAATGCTCTAGCTTTTGCGCGTGTGGAAATCAAGCACAGTTGGAGCAAGTGGAACCAGCCTGTAGATTACAAGGAGTGGGGCATGCCTGCTCATATGGTCAATGCCTACTACAATCCACAGAAGAACCTGATTGTCTTCCCAGCAGCTATTTTACAGGCGCCTTTCTATGACTTGCATCAGTCATCTTCTGCTAACTACGGGGGTATTGGGGCAGTTATTGCTCATGAAATTTCCCACGCCTTTGATACCAACGGAGCTTCCTTTGATGAAAATGGTAGCCTCAAGGATTGGTGGACAGAGAGTGACTATGCTGCCTTCAAGGAGAAAACACAAAAAGTTATTGACCAATTTGATGGACAAGATTCTTATGGAGCAACCATCAACGGTAAATTGACTGTATCAGAAAACGTGGCTGACTTGGGAGGAATCGCTGCAGCGCTTGAAGCAGCTAAGAGAGAAGCAGACTTCTCAGCAGAAGAATTCTTCTACAATTTCGGTCGCATCTGGCGCATGAAAGGTCGTCCAGAATTTATGAAACTTTTGGCTAGCGTTGATGTGCACGCGCCAGCCAAACTCCGTGTCAATGTACAAGTACCAAACTTCGATGATTTCTTTACAACCTATGATGTCAAAGAAGGAGACGGTATGTGGCGTTCGCCAGAAGACCGCGTCATTATTTGGTAATGCAAAGAGGTCAGTAATCAGAAAAAAGGCATTCAATCAGGTGTGAAAACCTTGATAGGATGCCTTTTATAGTGGAAAGACTACTGGATAATGTACTTAAAATGAGATAGTCATTGTCACTATCTTACTAGAAAAAAGGATTAAAGGTCTTTTCGTGAGCAATAGTCGTAGCTGGACCATGCCCTGGATAGACATCATAGTTTGGTAGGGTGAAGAGTTGGGTCTGGATACTATGAAGGAGTTGCTCCATGCTACCAGTCGGAAGATCCGTCCGTCCGATTGTTTCACGGAACAAAGCATCTCCTGTCAAGACTAGGTGAGCTTGCGGAAAGACGATAGAAACACCGCCGATAGAGTGCCCTGGTGTTGGCAAGACAGTGAAACGAAATTCCTCTAGTTGGTATTCTTCGTGAAAGATAAAAGTGTGTTCTGCAGGTTTTGCGACCACATCTGCCATATCATCGTGACGAGGGAGACCAGAGAGATTATCGACAGGAGTGTAGAGCCAGCTGGCTTCGCTCTCTGCGATATAGACAGGAGGATTGCCAAAAGTTTCGCGAACCAAGTCCAGGCTAATGATATGGTCATAATGGGCGTGGGTAAGGAGAATAGCGCAGATCGGTTTGTTGATCTTCTCGATGGTCTGACGAATAGCTTCCCAATGGCTGCCAGGATCGACAACGATGAGGTGTTTTTCACCTTCCAGGTAATAGGTGTTTTCATAGGCAACAGGATTCACGGTTTTATGGATTTTCATACTAGCTCCAATCTTAAAGAATGTACTAAATTAAGTATAGCACAGTTGGGAAAAATAGGTAAGAATTTAGAATGAACTTAAAAACCAGCATGACTAGATGAAGACAGGCTGGTTATCAATTTATCAATATTGGAGAGGTGTCAATTGCCCTTCATAGGTTGCATAAACTCCGTCATTAGCTTGTTTGATAGATGTGATGTTTAGAGTGCCACCGTAGTTGGCTTCTCGTTTGTCGCTATATTCACTATAAGTTATCCTATTGGGCAGGTTCTGGTCGTTAGCATAGTATTGAACGACTGTTTTTTTATAGCCTTGCTGGCTGAATAGGAACAGGCAGCTAACTCCTAACACTAGGAGAGCAAAGATAGAAATACCAGTTTTTTTCATAGGATACTCCTTTGTAAAATAACGTCATTCAATTATATTGACTTGAATGAAAAAGTGATAATCATAGGGAGTTAAATTATATTTAGATTACAATATGGTTTCCGTTCTTCTGTCTCTCCTTCTATCACCTAAATAGAAAATCTAACTGTATAACATATTATAAAAAAACATTTCAGAATTGTCAATCAATTCTGAATTATTTTTTTCTTATTCTGTTCTAAGGATTAAAGAAGGGACTTTCGAAATTGTTGGGGATAAAAAGCCAGAGTAAGTCTTAGTAATTTCTTCCAATGAACTTGATTTAGATAAATTTGATTGGAAAGAATTTGAGCCGTTCAACTAGTGCTAGATGAAATTTAAAACTAAGCTAGATTCTGACATCATTGAATAGCAGTATACAAAAACCAAGGATAAAAAAATTACTTGGTTTTTTACTTGCTAGAAAAAGGTATTGAAAGTCTTTTTATGTTGGTTTATTGGTCTTGAGAATGGCTTCCCAATGGCTGCCAGGATCGACAACGATGAGATGCTTTTCTCCTTCTAAGTAATAGGTGTTTTCATAGGCAACAGGATTCACAGTTTTATGGATTTTCATACTAGCTCCAATCTCAAAGAATGTACTAAATTAAGTATAGCACAGTTGGGGAGAATAAGCATAAAAAGGAAATAATTCTAGAAAGAAGGATATGGTTTGGATAAGAAAAATAAGCCCCGAATGAGTTCGAGGCTTAGACTGCTTTAATTCCCTGCGTAATATTTTTGGATTCCCTTGATAATCCCTTCAACCAGTTTATCTTGGTAGTCACTACTGCGGATTTTTTGGTTTTCTTCTGGATTATCCATATATCCCATCTCTAGCAAAACAGCTGGTTTGGCTGTTTCGCGAAGAACAGCAAAGGTTGCTTGCAAGAGCCCAGCATCCCTAGCTCCAGTTTCAGCCAGTAGTGAAGAATGGATATCAGCTGCGAGACGATTACTTTCACTCATCCGTTCAGGATTGTTGTGCCAATCCTTGTTAATCTTGCTAGGGAAACCAGGTTCATCCTTGTAAGAATAGGTCTGGATACCTAGGTTAACGGTTGTATCATTTCCTTTTGCATTGAAATGAAGGCTAATGAAAAAGTCAGCATTGGTCTTGTTGACCATACGAGAACGCTCGGTAATGAAATCAACGTCTATATCACTATCTCGAGAGGTGAGAACGGTATAGCCGAGTCCTTCTAATCTCTTACGTAGCTTACGATAAACTTGTAGGTTCAATTCTTTTTCAGCTATGCCATAGTAATAAGCCCCGCGATCCTTACCACCGTGACCTGGATCGAGAAAGATAGTTTTAGAGTAATGTCCTTTTTGAAAACCTTGTGCTACTTCACGAACCCATTTTCCATTCCCTAGGAAGAGCTGGTTTTTACCATCCACAGCATAGGTACCTGTAACATAGACACCATCGTCCTTAAGATAGTACCAAGCTTGATAGTCTGAGTCATAAATCCATTCCTTATGGGCCATGTAGCCACCAGATTTAAGATAGTAGGAACCAATCCATTGTTTTTGAGCATAGCGTCCGCCAGATTTGAGGTAAAACCAACTAGAGTAGCCTTGGTCGTAGACCCATTCCTTATCTGCCATAGCTCCGCTGGATTTGAGGTAGTAATCGCCTTTCCAGACATTGGCCAACATTCTACCGTAGCCATCAAAAGCATACCACTTGCCATTGATTTGGCTCCATTGGTTGGATAAATATTTACCTGAACCATTGATATAGTACCAATTATTTCCCATTTGGTACCAAGTGTTTTCAAGCAAGTAGCCATGACTATCAAAGAAATAACCATCATAGAGAGTATCTATAAATTTGACCCCAGTTTGACTGTAAAACGTCCACTTGTTCCCCTCTTTTACCCAGCCAGTTTGTATAGGTTGATTAGGTTTGGTTTCCGTAGAAAGAGAAGGTTTGCTTTCTTGCTCACTTGAACTAGCTGTACTTGTCGAAGTTTCTGTACTAGCTTGAGAATTGCTGGCAGAAGTAGTTGTAGAACTACTAATATGGTTACTAATAGAATGACTCGTATCATCAGCCGAAACGACTTGACTGGATAAGCCAAGAACAGCCAAAGCTAAAAGTGTCAGTCCTTTGTGTGATTTCATATGAGATACCTTTCTAGAGAGATGAAAATTCAGTAATTATCGTAAAAAAAACTGTTCATATTACCATTATACACTAAAAAAGTTAGAAAATTACCAAAATATCAAATCTTTTCTTATTGAAAAAGAAGAAAGTATTTTCATTTTACTAACTTTTAACGCAGACAATATCAAAACAAAGTTAGATGAAGAACTATATAAATTTGTTGTTTTAGTGTGAATATTATTTTATCCTCCTTCCCAACAAACTGAATAAGCTTTAGAATCCTCTTTTTCTAGTTTTCATATTCTTAAAAAAGTGATAAAATGGTAGGAAGAATTGGAGAGTAGAGATGCCAAAAGAAGTGAATTTAACAGGCGATGAAGTTGTCGCTTTAACACAGAAATATTTATCGGAAGAAGATGTGGCTTTTGTCCATAAGGCCTTGGTTTACGCCGTTGAATGCCATAGTGGTCAATATCGCAAATCAGGTGAGCCTTATATCATTCACCCCATCCAAGTGGCAGGTATTTTAGCTAAGCTCAAGTTGGATGCTGTAACAGTAGCTTGTGGTTTCTTGCATGATGTGGTGGAAGATACTGATGCGACCTTGGACGATTTGGAAAGAGAGTTTGGTCCTGATGTGCGGGTAATCGTAGATGGGGTTACCAAGCTTGGTAAAGTTAAATACAAGTCTCACGAAGAGCAGTTGGCTGAAAACCACCGCAAGATGCTCATGGCCATGTCTGAGGACATCCGCGTTATCTTGGTCAAACTGTCTGACCGCTTGCACAATATGCGGACCCTGAAACACCTTCGAAAAGACAAGCAGGAGCGTATTTCCAAAGAAACAATGGAAATTTATGCCCCGCTTGCCCATCGTTTGGGGATTTCCAGTGTCAAATGGGAATTGGAAGACCTATCTTTCCGTTATCTCAATCCAACGGAGTTTTACAAGATTACCCATATGATGAAGGAAAAACGCAGAGAGCGTGAAGCCTTGGTGGATGAGGTGGTCACAAAATTAGAGGAATATACGACAGATCGTCATCTAAATGGAAAGATTTACGGTCGTCCCAAGCATATTTACTCGATTTTCCGCAAAATGCAGGATAAGAGAAAACGGTTTGAGGAAATCTATGACCTGATTGCCATTCGTTGTATTTTGGATACCCAAAGTGATGTTTATGCCATGCTGGGTTACGTGCATGAGCTTTGGAAACCCATGCCTGGTCGCTTTAAAGACTATATCGCTAACCGTAAGGCCAATGGTTACCAGTCTATCCATACGACTGTCTATGGGCCAAAAGGGCCGATTGAATTCCAGATTCGGACCAAGGCCATGCATGAGGTGGCTGAGTACGGGGTTGCGGCTCACTGGGCTTATAAGAAGGGCATCAAGGGGCAGGTTAACAGCAAGGAATCAGCCATTGGGATGAACTGGATCAAGGAGATGATGGAGCTCCAAGACCAGGCTGATGATGCCAAGGAATTTGTCGATTCAGTTAAGGAAAACTATCTGGCTGAGGAGATTTATGTCTTTACCCCAGATGGAGCTGTTCGTTCCCTTCCAAAAGATTCAGGACCGATTGACTTTGCCTACGAAATTCATACAAAAGTCGGGGAAAAAGCAACTGGTGCCAAGGTCAATGGCCGCATGGTTCCGCTGACAACTAAGCTCAAAACAGGGGATCAGGTTGAAATTGTCACTAACCCCAACTCCTTTGGGCCGAGCCGTGACTGGCTCAATATGGTTAAGACCAGCAAGGCGCGTAACAAGATTCGTCAGTTCTTTAAAAACCAAGATAAGGAATTGTCAGTCAACAAGGGTCGTGAAATGTTGATGGCCCAGTTCCAAGAAAATGGCTATGTGGCCAATAAATTCATGGACAAGCGTCATATGGACCAAGTCCTGCAAAAGACCAGCTACAAGACAGAAGAATCCCTCTTTGCGGCTATTGGTTTTGGAGAAATCGGTGCTATTACCGTCTTTAACCGTCTGACTGAAAAGGAACGCCGTGAGGAAGAGCGTGCCAAGGCCAAGGCGGAAGCAGAGGAACTTGTCAAAGGTGGCGAGATCAAGGTTGAAAATAAAGAAACCCTCAAGGTCAAGCATGAGGGTGGTGTGGTCATTGAAGGTGCCTCAGGACTCCTAGTGCGGATTGCCAAGTGTTGTAATCCAGTTCCTGGTGATGATATTGTTGGCTATATTACCAAGGGTCGTGGTGTAGCTATTCACCGTGTGGACTGTATGAACCTGCGTGCCCAAGAAAACTACGAGCAACGTCTCCTTGATGTGGAATGGGAAGACCAGTACTCTAGCTCAAATAAGGAGTATATGGCTCATATCGATATTTATGGCCTCAACCGTACAGGTCTCTTAAATGATGTTCTGCAAGTTCTTTCAAACACAACTAAGAATATCTCAACAGTCAACGCTCAACCAACCAAGGATATGAAATTTGCTAATATCCATGTGTCCTTCGGCATTGCCAACCTCTCGACGCTGACTACGGTTGTGGACAAGATCAAGAGCGTGCCAGAGGTTTATTCTGTCAAACGGACCAACGGCTAATTGTCCTAGCTCTTACTAGAAAGGCTATTATGAAAATCATTATCCAACGGGTTAAAAAAGCCCAAGTCAGTATCGAAGGTCAGGTTCAGGGAAAAATCAATCAGGGGCTCTTATTGCTGGTTGGTGTTGGACCAGAGGACCAAGAGGAAGATTTGGACTATGCTGTGAGAAAGCTTGTCAACATGCGGATTTTTTCAGACGCAGAAGGCAAGATGAACCTGTCTGTCAAAGATATTGAAGGAGAAATCCTCTCTATTTCTCAGTTTACCCTCTTTGCGGATACCAAGAAAGGCAATCGTCCAGCCTTTACAGGGGCAGCCAAGCCTGATATGGCATCAGACTTCTATGATGCATTCAATCAAAAATTAGCGCAAGAAGTATCCATTCAGACAGGCATCTTTGGAGCGGATATGCAGGTTGAGCTGGTCAATGACGGACCAGTCACCATTATCCTAGATACTAAAAATAGATAAGAAAACCAAGCCCAACCGGCTTGGTTTTTCTTATCTATCATAAAATACTCCAAAATGAAATCGGTTCTTGATAGGCTTTTGGGAAGTCTCTTTTCAGGCTTTGGCTTATGCGATAGGAGGGGATGAGGTGTCCTAGGATGAGGAGAGTTCCCTGAAGGAAAAGTGGGATACCACTTAAACATATCAAGGAGAGAATGATCAGGCTATCCCATAGGAGGATTTGTAAGGCAAAACGCCAGAATCTTGGTCTAATCTGGGAATAGAGGTGACTAAAGTGGTCACAAAGCTGGTTAGAAAGATAGGTCAATAGCACAGGATGAAAGAAAATGAGCCAACCGCTATAAATCAGAATCCAGTCCCAAGTAAGCCCCTCTTTAAATGTCAAAAATGCCAGCATGATTCCATCAATAACAAGGAGCTCAATGGTTTTGATAAAGATGATTTTTCTCATGCTAAAACCTCCTTTTCCTTAGAGGCACTCCCATAAAGAGATATGTTTGTTGTAAAAGTCTAGATAGTTTTCTCTTAGGTAGTCCGCCGTCATATAATATAAAGTAGAATGACAAGCAGTGACGATTGGCATAAGAGTGGGAAATCGCTGAGAACTAACGAAGGCTAAAAGGATAAAAAATAGAAAATCAATGGTGAGAACTCCTAAATAGTAGAAGCGAATCTTTTTATTGATTTGAGGATAAATCTCAGCGAATTGATGATTGAGTCGGACGACCAAGCGAAATAGCAGGAGTCCTTGAGCAAGGAGGAAAATAAAACCAGTGAGCAGGAGCCATTCTAAAGCTGTCTCAGGTCTAGTGCTAAAAAATGCAAATAGTAGCAAATCAATGACTACAATTGCTACAAAATGGATTCTAAAGAGTTTTTTCATAAGATGACCTCCCTCTTTTATCTAGCTTCATTCTACTCCAAAAGAATGGAAGTTACAACTAAAATGATAAAAAATTTTAGTAAGGAGATTCTATTAGATTTCTTTATTTGAGTTTCCTCCTATTGTTCCACTTCTTCATCATTCCAGACAAATAAAGCTCCGATTGCATTGAGGATATAAAAGATGTATTTTCCGATATTGGCGAAGTTTCCTTGAATGCCAGCCTTTGTCAGCTGAACGAAATTGTAAATCAACCAAAAGCCCCACTGAGTTGTTAGTTTCAATGCATTCAAAGCATTGGCAATGAGGGACAGTGCAAAGGCAATAGTTGTCACGTAGGCAAGGAGATTCATCTTTCCTCCATAGCCGATATAGTTGGTCACAAAGGCAAAGAGGAAGGAGATGATGGAAATGATGATGGCCGCCAATTTTACCTGTTTTTGGCTCATTTGGTTGGGTCTGCCTTCTTGCGAAGCTTCCCATTTTTTAATAGCAAAGGTATAAATGAGGAAGGTGACAGGATAGGTGATAATGGCCGCCTTATTTCCAAGGATATAATCAATGGTACCAGATAAAATCGTATTGACAATACCAAAGTAATTTCCCCATTTGCTTAATTTTCCCGTGAAACGAGTGGACAACATGGAAATCCCAACGTTGGTTACGGAAATCAATCCAAAGGGAACAAGAGCTGTCCATGGGCCCCAGTCTACGAATTTGTCGAGACGGGAGTTGAGGTAACCAGATGCAATCGCAATCCCAACGACCAGAGCAACTCCAAAGAGGTCAAACCATTTAGATGTCGCAAAAATTTTTAGTGATTTTTTCATAGGTTAAACTATCTTTCTTTTTTTTTTAACAAATATTCTACAACTAAATGAAAGCAAAATCAAATGATAAAAATAAAACCCTGAAAATCAAACTTTCAGGGTTGGTAGGGGACTTGAGAAATTAGTTGATTTTCTCGACATAGAGTTGTTTGGCAATGTCCATACCTACTTGTAAATCCTCGTCTTTACTAAGGATAGTGAAGGTATTGCTGAAGCCATCAAACTGCTGGACTTGGAGATGGTCACCGATGTGAAGTGAGTGCTTATCCAAATAATTGAGAATGTCAAAACTATCGTGCACACGAGTCAGGCGGTAGGCGCCAGCTTCCTTGATGTCAGCTAGTGGCAGGTTATTGATTTCAACTAAGAGTTCTCCCTTGGTAGGAATGGTTCCTCCGTGGGGGCAGGTTTTGGGGAATCCAAGTAGTTTATCCAGTCTTTCCACGAACAGGTCAGAGACAGTATGTTCCAAGACCTCAGCTTCCTCGTGAATCTGGTCACTTGTATAGTCTAAATGATGGACTAGAAAAACTTCAATCAAGCGGTGCTTACGATAGAGCTCAGAGACCAATTTGAGGCCGAGGTCAGTCAGTAGATAGCCACATTCCTTGTCCTTGAGAATGAGATTTTCACTCTTCATCCGTTTAATCATTTCAGTTACGGCAGGGGGAGAGACTTGCATACGAGCCGCAATTTCCTTGTTGGTAATTTTATGCAGGTCTATGCCAATTTCATAAATACATTTTAGATAGTCTTCTTTATTCGGGGTCATTCGCTTCCTCTTGTCTAATATCTTTATCTAGTATATCAAAAAAAGCTAGATTTCTCTAGCTGTGACTTTTTATGTTATACTTATTGCAAGAGAAAAAACGAGGAGATGAATATGACGAAAATAGCTCTTCTTTCAGATATTCATGGAAATACTACAGCCTTGGAGGCTGTTTTGGCAGATGCTCGGCAGCTAGGAGTGGATGAATACTGGCTTTTGGGAGACATTCTCATGCCAGGGACAGGACGTAGAAGGATTTTGGACTTGTTGGCTGATCTACCGATTACGGCTAGAGTTTTGGGAAACTGGGAAGACAGTCTTTGGCATGGTGTCCGCAAGGAATTGGATAGTACTCGTCCCAGTCAACGCTATCTCTTGCGCCAGTGCCAGTATGTTTTAGAGGAAATATCCCTAGAAGAAATTGAACTGCTCCACAATCAACCACTCCAGATTCATCGTCAGTTTGGTGATTTGACGGTAGGAATTAGCCATCATCTGCCTGATAAGAACTGGGGGAGAGAGTTGATTCATACTGGAGCGCAAGAGGATTTTGACCGCTTGGTGACCAATCCGCCTTGTGATATTGCTGTTTATGGTCATATTCACCAGCAGTTGCTTCGTTACGGGACAGGTGGGCAATTGATTGTCAATCCGGGTTCGATTGGCCAGCCTTTCTTTCTAGATGCCCAGTTGCGGAAGGACTTGCGGGCCCAGTATATGATTTTAGAGTTTGATGGCAAGGGCTTGGTAGATATGGACTTCCGACGGGTAGACTACGATGTGGCAGCTGAATTGCAACTGGCTAAAGATCTCAAACTTCCCTATTTTGAGGTTTATTATGAAAGTCTGGTCAATGGTATCCATCATACTCATCATCAGGAATTTTTGAGAGAATTGGCCCAGAAAGAGGGCTACGATAGGGAGTTAGATACCTGGTTGAAAAGTGGTAACGATTGACATTACAACTGAAAAGGGTATAATAAAAGAAAAAGAAGAGTAGAGGTAGGATAGCCTCGTAAAAGGAGAAGAGGATGCAAATTCCAAGTAGATTTACCATTGCGACTCATATGCTGATTATTATCGCTCTCAAGGGGAAAGAAAGCAAGGTGACCAGTGATTTTCTGGCTGCTAGTGTCGGGGTCAATCCTGTCATTATCAGAAAAACCTTGTCCCAGTTGAAGAAGGCAGAGTTGATTTCAGTAGCGCGAGGAACAGGGGGAACAGAGATTGTCAAGGATCTCAAGGACATTAGTCTCTTAGATGTTTATCAAGCGGTTGAGTGTCTTGGTAAGACAGGTCAACTCTTTAGTTTTCATGACAATCCAAATCCAAATTGCCCAGTCGGAGCTCATATTCATGATGTTTTGGATCAAAAATTGGAGAGAATCCAGCTGGCTATGGAGGCTGAGCTTGGTCAGACCAGTCTAGAGCAAGTCGTAGCTGATGCAGAGAGTCAAATGAAGGATTAAGAGGGATAGATGCCCTCTTTTTTACACCGGATAATTATGATAAAATGTAGTTATTAAAGGAGGAAGAAATGTATCTCGTTATAGGAATTGTATTAGCCTTTATAGTGTCATTTTGGAAAGATAACAGAAGTTTGTGGAATCCAGTATTATTTTTATTATCCCTCATTTCAAGTTATATTTCTCTATCCCACCTTTTTTATAAAAATGGGTATGAGAATGTTCAGTTAGCTTTTTATGTAGTTGCCTTTGTTTTACTCCCGTTTCTGATTTTTTTGAGTGGTATCTTTCTAATCTATAATGGTGTTATCCTGCTGAAGCGAGAGGGACGTTCAAAAGCCAATTATCTCTCAACGCTTTTTGGAATAGTCATTTTGGTATTTTTTCCCTTGATTTCATTTCGATTAGGAAATCGAAATGAATTATTTTATACACATCACTTTCTAAACATTTTATTTGTATTAATCGTTTATTCTTACTTTATTTTTGGTTTTGCTTTCGTGGGTTTTATGTTGTACTCTATTTTATATCTCTTTATTCCTAAGAAGAAGCATTATGATTTTATTATCATTCACGGTGCTGGTTTATTAGGCGGAGAAAAGGTAACACCTTTGCTAAAGAGGAGAATTGATAAGGCAGTAGAAGCTTACCACAAGTCTAAGAATTCTAACATAAAAATTATTGCCAGTGGTGGTCAAGGAGCAGATGAAAAGATTTCTGAAGCGCAGGCTATTTATAACTATATTTTAGAAGAGACAGATGTAAACAAGGAATCTGTTCTTCTTGAAGATAAGTCCAGAACAACCTATGAAAATTTATTGTTTTCAAAAGAAATTGGAGAACAATTGGTTGAAAATCCGTGTTTCCTCTTTGTTACAAATGACTATCATGTCTTTAGAACTAGTACCTATGCTCGTAAGCTAAATATGAAGGGAGATGGACTCGGATGTAGGACAGCCGGCTACTACATACCATCTGCTTTTATTCGGGAGTACGTGGCTCTATGTGTCAAAATGAAATGGCTCTTCCTTGCCTTTTATGTTCCGATATTAGCTATCATTTTACTAGCCTATAAAGGGGTTATTTGGTAGTTAGATTTTATTAAAAAAGACTTAGAATGTACATGAAAATATGTATTCTAGGTCTTTTTTTGTATTCATTTGATTTTTGAAAGGTATTATCTATTTTTCCAGGCTTGGTAACGGGTATCAATCAATAACTGGGTAAGGCGTCCCATAGTTTCCCTTTCTTCTGGAGTGAGGGATTGCGCTTGGACAAAGAGATGATGAATGTGTTCAATAACCTTGAAGGAAGACAAGTCATTGATGGAGCTAATGCCAGCATCAAGAATGGTGCCAAAGAAGAGGTCGAAGTAAAGCTGAAGTTCCTCATCAGGGACTGTGGACACCCATTCTTTGAAGGTCGTGTCGACTTGTTGGCTATCGCTATTGGTCTTATCCAGTTGGACAAAGTGTTTGTTCTCAATTTGCCAGCTAAAAGTATCATGCTGGGCGATACCACCTAAGGCAGTACTTTGAACGATGACTTGGCGGTCAGGAATTTCTAGCATCATACCGATAATAGAACCTTGTGGGATAAAGACCTTGGTTCTATCCATTATTCTTTGATAGCCCTCGCTTTGTGTCAGTTCTTTGTGGAGACCAGGCGCATCAAAGGTATAAACTGCTGTGATCTGATTTTGCAAGCTTTGCTCAATTTGACTAGCAGCATAGATGGCTAGATTTCCTCCCTTGGAATGCCCAGCCAGAATGACCTTTTGCTTAGGATGATGGGCAAAAAAGTTCTTTAAATAGGAGAGGGCGTGCTTTTGAGCAGGAATTTCCTTCATATAAGTCAGGTGGAAATCTTCCTTCCAGCCAATGATACTGTCATCAGTCCCACGAAAGACAATCAGATAGGTGTCGAGAGTGAGGCGGTAGGTCATAGCCGCAAATTGCTTTTGCAGTTCAGTGTCGATGTCGTTGATAAAATGGGAGAGTTTGCAATTCTTGAAGCGTTTGTGTTGAGCCAATTCATCTAACAACTGGAGCCGATTTTTATTGGTCAACATGTTCGATTCTCTTGGAACCTGAGATGCTAGGTCTAAAAGTCGCTGAGGAGTTGTGGAGACCAGATTATCAAAGGAGAGGTAGGTGGTTTCTGTTAAGGATAGAATGTCTAATTCATTCAAAGGTAGGTCGTAAAAGGAATCATGTGCGACATCTTTCAGATAGTCAAAAATATTGGCCATAAGAGCTCCTTTCTTTTTAATTATCTTATCACAATTCCATAGAATTTACTAGTTAGTTTGTATGGTCTCTACATACCAATCTATAATGATATGATTCAGATACATAGAAGACAGTTTGCTTTTATTTCAAACCTCTAAACATACTTGTTTGTATCTGTTTGTCGTCAATCCCATTCTCTTTTAAGAAATTTTTCATCTCATTTATATCATCAGGTTGGCCGGTTAAGAGATAAATAGCTTGGTTGCCGTATTTCACAACCGCATTTTTTAAAAATGCTTGGCTTTGAGAAGAGTTTTCGCTAGTTTTATAAGTTAGATTCGGATTATTCTTACTAAGCTCTCTTAACTCATTATCAAAAATGTTTACTCCTTTGTCTAAATGATTAAGAATGATGGAGCGCTTACCAGCCCACTCTTTCACAACTGGACGTAGAGTAGAAATACCGACATCAGAGGCAAAACAAACCAGTGCTTGGTCATTGTCTTTAACAGATAAAGATGACTCCAGCCACCTCATTTCAATTTTACTACCAGCTGGTAAATGTGTTAAGGTTTCCTTAAACACGCTACCACTATTATGGGTTACAATAAGAATTTCATCCTCATCAGGAGTGGAAGCAAGGGTTAGCCATCGGCTAGCCTGATTTTCCTTTACTGGACTTTTGTCTGGACCAAACGCACTGTCAGGAAGCTTAAACTGAGCAAAGGAGCCAGCTTTCCATATTTGATTTTTTGGTTTTGTGATGTGAACTAAATACAAATCTCCGCTGGGATTTTCAATGGATTTTATCGATAAAGTTTGACTTCGTCCAAGATAGGTAATGATTCCCCAAGATATAAAGCCGAGTACTCCAAGTGTAGTTAGAATAATTATGAACATTTTTTTCCCTCGTTTCATTTTTAACTCCTATAGTGTAGTAATTTTTCATGAATGAATAATATTTTTTTTCATTCAATAATTTCCAAAAAATAAAGAAAAGATTTCTTTATTTAAGTATTCCTTTAATGAAGTTGGTTGCTAGTATTTCTACAGTTTTGCTAATATCTGGAAAATCGTTTTCTGTGATATGCATATCCATGTAGTAAAATAGGTTGTAAACTTGTAAAATATCTTGAATTTTTTCTGGAGAATGGCCTTCAGCCTGTAAACGATGAGTAAAGGTTTTCACGAGAAATTGATGAAATGGATTCGTGACTTTCCCTTCTTCTGAGGAATAGTAGCTATGCAACTCAACTGCTATGGCAGGATTGTACCATTCTGCAAGGATTTTATTGGAAGAAACGAGTGCTCTGGATTGAGCAAAGAGTTGACTAATAAGATCAATCATATCAATTTCCCAATCCAGTTCTTCGATCATAGTTTGGCGAACACGGTTGTTTTCATCAATATAGATATCTAGAAAAATAGCTTCTTTACTTTCGTAATAGTTATAAAAAGATCCGACTGCCATATGAGCTTGTCTAGCAATTTCTGAAATTCCTGTCGCCTTGTATCCTTTTTTTGAAAAAACTTCATAAGCTGCGGATTTCAAAGCCTGTTTTTTGTCCAATTTGATTCACCTCTTTTCTGAATGAATATTAAATCTCGTTCATTCATATCTTAACAAATCTTTTTCAGATTGTCAATCTGAAAGCTAGAGCTTTTTACGGATACCACTCGATAAGGAGCTTTTCAATGTTAGAAGAGTATAGAGTGTCGTTTTAACTACACTCAAGGTTTGGAAGAATAGAGATAAATTTTGGTTAAGGGGATGGATAAAAGAACTGAAATAAAGGTTGAAAAAATTAAAAATAAAAGGGTAGGGCTGGCACTATGTCTGAAAATAAGGTATGATATCAATGGGGTTATTCACTATCTGTTTTTGAGCTGTTGTGACAAGGAAATGTCAAAAAAGTATTAGATACTAAACCCTCTATTTATACTAAAGGATTTAAGACTCATAAAATTAGCAAAGGAGGAGCGCATGCACAAGATTTTACTAGTAGAAGATGATCAGGTTATTCGTCAACAGGTCGGGAAAATGCTATCTGAATGGGGATTTGAAGTGGTCTTGGTAGAAGACTTTATGGAAGTTTTGAGTCTTTTTGTCCAGTCGGAACCTCATTTGGTCCTTATGGATATTGGCTTGCCCTTGTTTAATGGCTATCACTGGTGCCAGGAGATTCGCAAGATTTCCAAGGTGCCGATTATGTTTCTGTCTTCCAGAGACCAGGCTATGGATATTGTTATGGCAATCAATATGGGGGCGGATGATTTTGTGACCAAGCCTTTTGACCAGCAGGTTCTTTTAGCCAAGGTTCAGGGCTTGTTGCGCCGTTCCTATGAGTTTGGGCGTGACGAGAGTTTACTAGAATATGCTGGTGTTATCCTCAATACCAAATCCATGGATTTACATTATCAAGGACAAGTCTTGAATTTGACCAAGAATGAATTCCAGATTTTACGTGTTTTGTTTGAGCATGCGGGCAATATCGTAGCGCGTGACGACCTGATGCGTGAACTTTGGAACAGTGACTTTTTCATTGATGATAATACCCTCTCTGTCAATGTGGCTCGTTTGCGTAAAAAATTGGAAGAGCAGGGCTTGGTAGGATTTATCGAGACCAAGAAAGGGATAGGGTACGGACTGAAGCATGCTTGATTGGAAACAATTTTTTCTAGCCTATCTGCGCTCCCGTAGTCGTCTGTTTGTCTATCTGCTTTCTTTGGCATTTCTGGTTTTGCTCTTTCAGTTTTTATTTGCCAGTTTGGGAATTTACTTTCTCTACTTTTTCCTCTTGTGCTGCTTTGTAACCATCTTATTTTTCACTTGGGACATATTGGTGGAGATGCAGGTCTATCGCAAGGAACTTCTCTACGGAGAGAGGGAAGCCAAATCTCCTTTAGAAATAGCTTTAGCAGAAAAATTAGAAGCGCGTGAGATGGAACTCTATCAGCAAAGGTCAGATGCCGAAAGAAAACTGACGGATTTGCTGGATTACTATACCTTGTGGGTCCATCAGATTAAGACCCCCATTGCAGCCAGTCAGCTCTTAGTTGCAGAAGTAGCCGACCGACAACTGAAGCAGCAATTAGAACAGGAAATTTTCAAGATTGACTCCTATACTAATCTAGTTTTACAGTACCTGCGTTTAGAAAGTTTCCATGATGATTTGGTCTTAAAGCAGGTTCAAATTGAGGATTTGGTCAAGGAAATAATTCGTAAATACGCTCTTTTCTTTATTCAAAAAGGACTAAATGTCAATCTACATGACCTTGATAAAGAAATCGTGACGGATAAGAAGTGGCTGCTAGTTGTCATTGAGCAAATTATTTCAAACAGTCTCAAGTACACCAAGGAAGGTGGTCTGGAGATTTATATGGAAGGGCAAGAACTCTGTATCAAGGATACAGGAATAGGGATAAAAAACAGTGATGTCCTCCGAGTCTTTGAACGTGGATTTTCAGGATATAATGGCCGCCTAACCCAGCAGTCATCTGGACTTGGACTTTACCTATCTAAGAAAATTTCTGAAGAACTGGGGCACCAGATTCGTATCGAGTCTGAGGTCGGAAAAGGAACGATAGTACGGATTCAGTTTGCTGACATGAATCTAATAATTGAGTGAGCATAGACGAAAAGAGACTGGGGGAAAACCATTTTTTACAGGGATTGAGTTTTTACACAATCTCTTTTTCCTATATTTCAGGATATTTGAAAATTGTATTTTAGAAAAATAATAATAGAGTTCTTGATACGGGATATAGTATAAATACTGGTTCAAAGTGAAGTTTTGTATGCTTTATACTTTTGTTGAGTATAAAATCTATAAACTAAGGGTGAATTACAAAAATTAATTTGAGATGAAGTGAATTGTAGACTTGGGAAATGTCTCCTATTCGATTTCAGAATGAATCGTTGATACAGGATTAAAAGAACTACAGCTTTCTTTTTATTTTGAATGAGATAGGTGTATATAGATTTGTGTAACTGGTGTAGAACTGTTTCCAAGAATTTATTGAATGTATCGAATACACACATTCTATTGATTTTGAACCAGTTTTTAATTTCTAAATGTTATAATAGTTTTATCAAGTAAAAGGAGACTGCCATGATTGGAGACAATATAAAATTCTTACGAAAATCACATAATCTGATATAACCAGAATTTTCACGGATTGTGGGTGTGTCACGAAATAGCCTAAATCGTTAGAAAAACTGAAAAAGCTTACTTTCAATAGAAGTATTGGAAATATTCATTTTACATCTATCAAAGAAACATGGGATAGACCTATATTTTACAAAATAGCAAATTATATTTTGAATGATAGTAAAAACTGCAGTACTTGTGTGATTTACAATTATTGCACTCAATGTCCGAGTATCGCACTATCTGAAATAGGGAATAGTAGAGATTGTTCTGCGATATGTAAAAAAACGCATTAGCAAGGAGTATCGTATATGCTACCATATCTTAAAACTATTAGATGGTATCTCTTCTTTAATTTTCTTTTTGGTGTAGTATCGAATATCTGCACAGCTTTGTTACCGTATTTCACGCAGGCATTAATCAAAGGGGATTATCAAGTAGCTCTATATGGTTACTCTATGTCAGTGGCAGGCTATTTGAGTTGTAACTATATCCAAATGATACTTGATTGGAAGCAGGGAATTATCTTTTCGACTACTTTGAAAAATGAGTGGTTTCGTTCACTTCTGGGACTCAGTCACCACGATTTCAAGCAGAAAACAGTAGCAGAGTATATTTCCTATCAATCTAATGACCTAGATTCGTTGGAAAAGGATTACCTTCCTCCATTGATGAGTTTTATCAAACAAATTTTACGTATCATCATTTACGCTTTCATTATTAGCAGAACAATTAATCCTATTGTATCACTGATTTTAATCTTTTCTACTGGAATTAGTATTCAAATTCCTAAAATCGTTGGGAAGTTGACCGCTAATCGTAGACAGGTTTACTTGAAAAAACAAGGAGATTACTATCGAACTTTGGAGGATTTGCTCATGGGACATCATTTGGTAAATAAACTAACTATGTCGCATTTTTTGAATCAACAAAAGAGTTCTCTAAAGAATTTGCAGGATAAGTATTTTAAGTATGGTTTGACAAAAATTACAGGCATCTTATTGACAGGTGTTTCTTTTGAATTCATTAGTCTTGTTCTGTTTATTTATTTAGCCTACTCTCTATCTCACCAGCAACTCGGTATTCCTGAGGTGGTGGCGAGTTTCGGATATATTAATGCTTTTTCTGAACCAATACAGGAAATCCTTTATGATTTACAAATGTTAGAGTCCGTAAAGCCTGTAATCAAGAGTTTTCAAAACATTGTTGGGAGACCCGTTTCAGTTCAAGCACCTCAACATTCTTTTGATACGATTACTTTGAAAAACATTTCCAAACAACTGGGAGAATCAAAATTGATAATTACTTCCGCTACGATTCAAAAAGGGGATAAAATTGCGCTTATTGGTAAGAATGGTTCTGGAAAAAGTAGTCTTCTCAACATTTTAAATGGAACAGATGAAGATTTTGAAGGACAAATTGTGCTAGATGGGCTTGTTTTGGACCATCTTTGGGGAAGATTCGGTATGATTCTGCAACAAGAACATACATTTATTTCGAGTTATGAAAATAATGTAACACTATTCAATAGTTTCAATGAAAAATTCAGAGAAGAAGATTTTGAAAAAATTCCACCACAATCCCTGTCAGGTGGTCAGCAACAACGAATGTATTTAAATCGTGAGAAAAATCGTAAAAATCCATTGCTTATCCTAGACGAACCTTTCTCTGCCTTGGATACTAATCAGTTTAAAATGGAATTGGAAAGAGTTCTGGAACTACCAAGTGCCGTCATTGTTACTTTACATCGCCAAAACGAATTATTAAGTAAGTTTGACCAAGTTTGGGAAATTAAGAATGGAGAACTTGTAATTTTGAAATAGCTAAATTATAAAGAATAAAACGCATAGTATCAAGGTTCAGGAGATACCGTTTTTCCTTCTTCGGATAAGGAAACAAAAATTTCTTGCTTCATCTATCTATTCAATTGATAGATTTCGTCAGAGAAAAACTGTAAAATTTTTGATATAATATAAAGGATGGACTGACGGATACTTAAAAGATAATTTTCAAAAGAATAACAGGTGAGAAGAAAAATATGTAAGATTGGACAGAAGTCTCTCTACCATCATCCATGCAGAAACAAGATTATATAAAATAAAAGGAGTAACCAATGAACGGAAATTATTCAACACGGGAATACCGTGAGAAATTATACGATGACCTTCATGTTCGATTGAGAGATACAGCGATTTTGATGTGTGCAATTTTTATTGCCTCTATCGGTCTAAATATGAATTCAACAGCTGTTATTATTGGAGCCATGTTAATTTCACCTCTCATGACACCGATTGTTGGACTGGGATTCGGTTTAGCTATTTTTGATACGCGTTTAATCAAGCAATCTCTAGAGGTTTTATTGACTCAAGTGTTGGTCAGTTTGCTTGTCTCGACTCTGTATTTCTGGATTTCTCCCTTGTCTTATGCAAGTAGCGAGTTGATCGCACGAACCTCTCCAACCATTTGGGATGTTCTCATTGCTATTGCTGGTGGGATTGCTGGTGTGATCGGTTCAAGGAAAAGAGTTAGAAAAACCAACAACACCAAGTCTTGAAGCTTTTTGGGATTTACGGCAAAATTTCTTTGCTTGTTTTCTTTCCTTTTTCTGGTTGGGATCGTTATGGATGGCACTAAACACATTATGGGAAAAGGTTGAGAAAATTTCCTCAGAAATTATTTGGTGGAATTTGTTTCTACTCTTGGAGCGGCAGGAGTTCTCTTTGGAGAATTTCATGCCATCCAAGATACCAGTCTGAATGATGTGGTGGACCGGATCTATATAAATGTCAAGGATTTACCGTTTCAGTCCTTGGGAGCTTTAGCTAATATCCTGTCTGATGTTAAGAAGGGACTGATTCAAGACAGTCATATCTGGTCTTTCTTCCAGTCATTTTTCAAACAATATCAGTTGATAATCAGCTTAAATCAGATCTATCAGTTTGTCTATCTTTCTCTGATGGAGATCATGTCCTATCTTCACTTTGATTATTGGAAAAAACGGCTCGGTCAGGAGCTAGTATGAATAAGGAGAACAAATGAGACGTTTAAAAATGTTATGGCATATTATACAGGTTACGGGTTTTACTCGGTTTGCTCTGAGTTTTGTGACCTTTGTTTTTGGGTCAGGAGGCGTGCTTTTCCTAGTTGAACCTGCTATCACAAATTACGGAGACGGTCTTTGGTATGCTTTTGTGACTTCGACGACTGTCGGCTACGGGGATCTCCTAGCTGTGACCATGATTGGAAGGATTACCAGTGTCTTCTTGACGATTTATGGGCTCATATTTTTTGGCTGTTTATCAGCTGTTATTATTAATTATTATACCGATTTAAATAAGGAAAGAGGAGAGGACAAATGACTGCCAATTATTCAACACGGGAATACCGTGAGAAATTATACGATGACCTTCATGTTCGATTGAGAGATACAGCGATTTTGATGTGTGCAATTTTTATTGCCTCTATCGGTCTAAATATGAATTCAACAGCTGTTATTATTGGAGCCATGTTAATTTCACCTCTCATGACACCGATTGTTGGACTGGGATTCGGTTTAGCTATTTTTGATACGCGTTTAATCAAGCAAGCTCTAGGGGTTTTACTTACTCAAGTATTGGTCAGTTTACTTGTATCGACTCTGTATTTCTGGATTTCTCCCTTATCTTATGAAAGTAGCGAATTGATTGCACGAACCTCTCCAACCATTTGGGATGTTCTCATTGCTATTGCTGGTGGGATAGCAGGCGTAATTGGATCAAGGAAAAAAGAAGCAAACAATATCGTGCCAGGAGTAGCCATTGCAACAGCTCTGATGCCACCTATCTGTACTGCAGGTTACGGTTTAGCTAATGGGAATGTACGATTTTTATTGGGGGCTCTCTATCTTTTCTTGATCAACTGTGTCTTTATCATGCTAGCCAACATTGTTGGAACAAGAATTTTGATGAGAAAATCTCCTTTAACTTCATTTAAAGAGCTGAGCATTAAAATGAGAATTGGCTTGATTTCTTTGATTGTATTGTTGATTCTTCCAGCTAGCTATTCGGCAGTTACTCTGACAATAGAACAAGCGCGCAAAGAAGGGATCAAACAGTTTGTAGGAAAAGAGTTCGCCAATTATACGGTTATTAATCAAGTCTACAAGTCAAGTAACAATGAATTGGTCTTGACGGTTGTTGGAGATCCGATTTCAGAAGACGAATTAGAAACGCTCCACCAAAAACAAGCCTCTTACGGTATTCAATCTGTTCAATTGAAAGTCAATCAAGTTCATAATTCGACAAAATTAGACAGTGATACGACCAAGGAATTTTATGAAACCATTAACAAGTATATCGATCAAAAACTCTCTGAAAAAGATCCACAAAAAGATCTCGTAAAAGAAGTAAAAGAAAATGAAGCAGACAAGGAATGAGGATATTGACCTTATCCAACTCATGAAAGCAAATCTTGTGTGGTAGTTTGACCAATCACTACTAGCTCAGGTTAAATAAAATATAAAAAAGCAACAGCTGAAATAGTTGTTGCTTTTTAGCTAGCTAGGATTTTATCCCAGGTTTTGTCTCTTATTTCTCAACGCGTGATTTGTTAGCGATATCAGCAAGGATAGCTTGAACAAAATCATCAACTGAGACAGTTTGTGTTTCTTTTTGGCCATAGCGGCGAACGTTAACAGTTCCGTCTTCCATTTCCTTGTCCCCAACGATCAATTGGTAAGGAATCTTGCTGGTTTGTGAAGCACGGATTTTGAACTGCATTTTTTCATTGCGCTCATCGACATCTGCACGGACACCGCGGTCACGGAGTTTCTTAGCCACTTCCCAAGCGTAGTCCACATGTTTTTCGTTAGAAACTGGAATGAGGGTTACTTGGTGTGGTGCTAGCCATGTTGGGAAGGCACCCTTGTAGTTCTCAATCAAAATAGCTGTGAAGCGTTCCATAGTTGAGATAACCCCACGGTGGATCATAACTGGACGGTGCTCTTCGCCATCAGCTCCGATGTATTTAAGGTCGAAGCGTTCTGGAAGCAAGAAGTCAAGTTGGATAGTTGAAAGGGTTTCTTCTTTACCAAGGGCGGTCTTAACTTGGATATCCAATTTTGGTCCGTAGAAGGCTGCTTCACCTTCGGCTTCAAAGTAGTCAACGCCCATTTCATCAAGAGCTGCACGAAGCATGGTTTGGGCATTTTCCCACATCTCATCGTTGTCAAAGTACTTGTGAGTATCTTGAGGGTCGCGAAGAGAGAGACGGAAGCGGTATTCAGTCAAGTTGAAATCTTCATAAACATCGATAATCAACTGAAGGGCACGTTGGAATTCTTCTTGGATTTGTTCTGGAGTAACGAAAAGGTGACCGTCGTTGAGTGACATCTCACGCACACGTTGAAGACCAGTGAGGGCACCTGATTTTTCATAACGGTGCATCATACCGATTTCAGCGATACGGATTGGCAATTCACGGTAAGAGTGAACATGGTGTTTAAAGACTTGGATGTGGTGTGGGCAGTTCATTGGACGAAGGACAAATTCTTCCCCGTCACCCATGTCCATAGTTGGGAACATATCTTCTTGGTAATGATCCCAGTGACCGGAAGTTTTGTAAAGCTCAACAGAAGCAAGTGGTGGAGTGTAAACGTGTTGGTAGCCAGAAGCCAACTCCTTGTCGACAATGTAGCGTTCCAATTCACGACGGATAGTCGCACCATTTGGTAACCAGAATGGAAGCCCTTGACCAACCTCTTGAGAAATCATGAAGAGATCAAGTTCTTTACCAAGTTTGCGGTGATCACGTTCCTTAGCTTCTTCACGCATTTGGAGGTAGTTTTTCAAGTCTTTCTTGTCAAACCAAGCTGTACCGTAGATACGTTGCATCATAGCGTTGTCGCTATTTCCACGCCAGTAAGCACCGGCTACATGGAGAAGGTGGAAGATTTGGATGCGGCCTGTTGATGGGACGTGAGGGCCACGGCAAAGGTCTACATATTCACCCTGACGATAGATAGTCAAACCGCCTTCGTCTTCTGAGTGTTCTTCAATCAATTCCAACTTGTAAGGGTCGTTCTTGAAGATTTCACGTGCCTCGTCTTTAGTAACTTCTTCACGGATTGATGGGAAGTTTTCTTTGACGATTTTGTGCATTTCTTCTTCGATACGAGGAAGGTCTTCGTTAGAGATTTGACCAGCAGTATTGTCAGTATCGTAGTAGAAACCATCTTCGATGGCTGGACCAACTCCCAAGTGAATGTCTGGGAACAGACGACGAGCTGCTTGGGCGAACAAGTGAGCAGCTGAGTGACGCAAGATTGGAAGGGCATCTTCGTGATCAGGTGTCACGATTTCGATGCTTCCATCTTCAGTGATAGCACGAGTAGTGTCGATGAGTTTGCCGTTGAATTTACCAGCCAAGGCTTTTTTAGCTAGGGAATTGCTGATAGATTGGGCAATTTCAAAAGTAGTAACGCCAGATTCGAATTCACGAACAGCGCCATCTGGGAAAGTAATGTTAATCATGATGTTCTCCTTAAACATTTATTCTTTTTTTTGTTGGACAATTTTAAGAGCCGAGCGACCTCTTTCATAGTCTGATTTTCTGATTGACTACCATCTGTCAAGAGACTAGAATATCCTAATTCCATTGCTTCTTTACGAACCATTTGGGCAAAAAGAATGTCTCGTTGCATCCAGTTTTCAAAAGCTTTATCAGGGTTAGTTGTTCCCTCTAAGACATAAGGAACCCATTCTCTCTGTCTATAATGTTTTTTCTGAAAATCAGCTGTCGGAGTCAAGCATAGATAGGAAGAAGTTGGATATTCAAGCTCCTTAACCAAGTGAGGCAACAGTCCTGCTCCCTCCACCAAGAGAGGTCTGTTTTGATTTTTTATCAAGTAAGATTTTACATAAGGGAAAATCTCCTCATAGCAGTGCCATTCTTCATCCGCCATCTCTTCTGGATTTCTCATCCAGATTTGTTCCGGACTTCTATCCTGTCTAAGAAGGCAAATTGGTTGTGAGTCTGCACTTGCTTGAGTCATCATCTCGTCTACCAAATCATCGAGTTTGATATGACGTAGCTGGTATTGTCTAGCAAGAAGTGAGGCAATTGTTGACTTTCCACTACAAGGCGATCCACCAATCATATAAAGCACCATTCTTCCTCCTTCTGAAAAACAAAAAGCGACATCCCCGAAAGGACGTCGCAACGTGGTTCCACCTTCATTTATGTTCCTCAAAAAAGAGGGACACCTCTGATTGGCTCTAACGTGGCCACCGTTTTATGTTTTCATAAAAAACTCAAGAGTAGTATCAGTTTAGGCTCTCTATGCGTTTCCAGCAACCACGCACTCTCTAGTAGAAAGGGACTAAGTGACTTGTCTCTATGGATTATTATAGCATGATTGTGAAAATTTTCAAGATTTTTGTAGAATTTTTTGAATTTCCTTGTTAGAAAGGTGTTGGCAATCAGATATGGTAATATTAGAAGAAGTTGATACTCTTAATGATGCTAGTGAAGCAAAGAGAAAGAAAGTAAATCTGTTGACAAAGAAGTTAGTTATTGGTAGAATAGTGATTGTCGTAAAGACAAATAACTTCTTCTTGGTTGCAGGCCTGCCAACCTGTCACTCGGATGAAGCCAAATAAAAAGGAGAAACATCATGGCAATCTCAAAAGAGAAAAAAAATGAAATCATCGCACAATATGCACGTCACGAAGGTGATACAGGTTCAGTAGAGGTTCAAGTTGCTGTCCTTACTTGGGAAATCAACCACCTTAACGAACACATCAAACAACACAAAAAAGACCACGCTACTTACCGTGGATTGATGAAAAAAATCGGTCGCCGTCGTAACTTGCTTGCATACTTGCGTAAAAACGACGTTAACCGTTACCGTGAGTTGATCAACTCTCTAGGACTTCGTCGTTAATTCAAGATACAAAGGCCGTCAAAAGCACAAAGCAAAAATAGGAAAATTGACGAAGAAACTTCAGTTTCTAGGAGATTTTATCTTTTTTGCCAAGTGCTTAGGCCGTGTTCAATTGAGCATATCTTGATAATGAAGCTACTCTAAATTGGGTAGCTTTTTTACTTTTGTCAACTTACCTTGGTATACTCAAGTATAATCTTCGGTTACGGTTCCTAGCACTGTAAGGTAAAATAAACCAGATATTCTCCCTTCGGGGAGATTTTTTTGTTTCACTAAAAATTTTGTACAACCTTCGCCTCGTCGCCTAGTCTATAAACGGTTTATCCAGCAAGAATCATGATGCTAAGGGCGTAAGAAATCCGTATGAAAATAGGGAAATGACACAGTGTTCGATGAACACAAGGAGTTTCATCTTTTTCACTAGGATTTTAGCCCGGGCTCAAATCAGCTCTCTGATTTTCAGAGGGCTTTTTTATTGAGTTTTATCGGTCACAATTTTGGAGACTACAAAAACCTTGAAGCTCGCCATTAGCAAATTGGTTTGGTTTTATCGGTCACAATTTTGGAGACTACAAAAACCTCAAATGGTATCAGCTAATTACACCATAAGGGTGCGCAGCTACTCGGCTTTAAATGCCGAGTAGCTGTCTGCAAGCTCCTTCGGAGAGCCCACACTTTACGAAGTAAAGTATAGTATGTTATACTCTACATGGAAGTAGTCACTGAATTCCAGTTAGAAATTACTTTGTAACTACGTTTTGAGGAGGAGTAAAATGCTTTCCTATGTTCGACATTACCCACTAGCGATAGCTAAATTAATGTGTCTGTGCTCTCCTAAAATCTGCTGATTTATTACTGACCAATACAGGAGGTTTTTTATGGGACAGACAATCATATCTGCTATTGGTGTTTATATTTCCACCAGTATCGATTATTTAATTATTTTATTTATTTTATTTGCACAGCTATCACAGAATAAACAAAAATGGCATATTTATGCGGGGCAATATCTAGGCACAGGCTTACTTGTAGGGGCGAGTTTAGTTGCTGCTTATGTCGTTAATTTCGTGCCTGAAGAATGGATGGTTGGATTGCTTGGTTTAATCCCTATCTATTTAGGGATTCGCTTTGCAATTGTTGGAGAAGGTGAGGAGGAAGAGGAAGAAGAGGAAGAAATTATTGAAAGATTAGAACAAAGCAAGGCAAATCAACTGTTTTGGACAGTTACATTGCTAACAATTGCGTCTGGCGGAGATAATTTAGGTATCTATATACCTTATTTTGCTTCGTTAGATTGGTCACAGACCCTCGTGGCCTTGCTTGTGTTTGTAATCGGCATAATTATCTTATGCGAGATTAGTCGGGTGTTATCCTCTATTCCGTTAATATTCGAGACAATTGAAAAATACGAGCGAATCATTGTGCCCTTAGTATTCATTGTACTTGGACTATACATCATGTATGAAAATGGCACGATAGAGACTTTTCTGATCGTGTAGATTTTTTTGTTTCACTAGGATTTTAGTCCGAGCTCAAATCAGCTCTCTGACTTCAGAGGGCTTTTTATGTTGTCATCTTACCTTGCTATGCTTAAGCATTATCTTTGCTTATGCTTCCTGGCACTGTATGGAAAAATCAACCATAATTTTTCTGATTTTAATTGTATTTTTTCTATAGCTTGTTACACAGTTGAAAATATGGTATACTTTTTCATGAGAATTTTCTAAATTTTTAAGATTCTATCAAAGGAGGTTTGCATGCTTTCCAAATTTTCTGGAAGCCGACAAGACCAGCAATTTGTGTTACTTTTAGTTATTTTGCTAGGTATTTTAGGGATTTCTCTCTTTCTAGCAGTTTCAATGGGATCTGTTGCAATTGATCTAGGAGATACCTATCGGATTGTTTTGAGCAGGTTGGGATTTCCTCTTGAGATAGGAGAGGTTTCCAAGTCTACTCTTGCCATTGTATGGAACATGAGATTCCCCCGAGTATTGTTAGGTTTGATAGTGGGGGCTGGTCTTTCTATGTGTGGTAGCGTGATGCAGTCTACAGTGAACAATCCCATCGCAGAGCCTTATGTTTTAGGAATATCTGCGGGTGCAACTCTAGGGGCAACTTTGAGCATCATTCTTGGTTTAAAAGTGATGATTAGCCTTGGAGCTTTTCTTGGAGCTATTTTGGCAACAATTTCTGTCCTCATCATTGCCTCTATGCAGGGAAGGATGACGACTTCTAGTCTGATTTTATCAGGAACGGTGGTCAATGCTCTCTTTCTGGCTTTTTCAAACTTTATTATCTCAGTTGGTGCTAATGCGGACAGTGTGATGACCATTAAGTTTTGGACCATGGGCTCGCTTGCTGGGACTACCTGGGCAGACTTGGTCCTGCCAACTATAATAGTAGGAATGGCCTTTCTATTTTTCTCTACTCAGTATCGTGTTTTCAATGCGATGATGATGGGAGATGAGGCTGCTTTAACTTTGGGGATTCCCTTACGCTTTTATTGGTATCTTTATGTGACCATGGTGGCTGTGCTGACAGCAGTCTTAGTGGCAACCTGTGGGATTATTGGATTTGTCGGTCTGATTACTCCACATTTAGCTCGAGGGTTAGTAGGAACGAATTACAAGAGGCTTTTTCCTGTTGCAACCTTGATGGGTTCCCTCTTTGTCATCTGGGCAGACGTACTCTCTCGTATCATCATTCCAAACGCAGAGCTTCCTATTGGTATTTTCACAGCCTTAGTAGGTGCTCCCTTCTTTATCTATATTGTTGGAGGTAGGCGAAGGGAGGTGAGGGTCTGATATGGACTTGATTTGTCAGGATATCCATTTTGGACTAGGAGAGAAAAAAATCCTCAAAGGAGTCTCTCTTAAGGTTGAGGGGAATCAATTTCACACGATATTAGGACCAAATGGAAGCGGAAAAACCAGCTTGCTTAAACTCCTCTATCGTCAGGAAAAGGCGGACAAAGGCTTGATAAGCCTAGATGGAAAGCCGCTGGATCATTGGTCACTCAAAGAAACAGCCAAGCAAATGGCAGTTGTGACCCAGTTTAACCAACTGCAGTTTGATTGTACAGTTGAAGAAATCGTCTTGCTGGGAAGAACTCCCCACCTCTCTTTTTTACAGAAGGAAAGGGAAAGGGATTTTACTCTCGTTCAAGATGCCCTCGTTAAGGTGGATATGCTCGAGAAGAAAACTCGTCTCTATTCGTCTCTGTCAGGGGGAGAGAAACAGCGAGTTTTGTTAGCCCGAGCCTTGGCGCAAGAACCGACTCTCTTGCTCCTGGACGAACCAACCAATCACTTGGATATCAAGTATCAGCTAGACTTGTTGGCCATTGTGAAGAATCTCAAGGTCAATGTTCTAGCTGTCTTGCATGATATTCAACTTGCTTGTCGCTATTCGGATTATCTCTATCTGATGAAAGAGGGAGAAATCCTTTACCAAGGGACTCCAAAGGAGACTATCACCCCTGAGTCATTGCAAACTATATACGGAGTTCAAAGTCAGGTGACTTGGACCGAGGATCAGCAAGCTATGATTCACTATTTATAAGAATGAAAAGGAAAACAAGATGAAAAAAACACTAAGCATTTTACTCGTAACAGTAGCTACCTTAACTTTGGCAGCTTGTGGTAACACTACTACAGAAAAAACTACCACACAGTCTAGCACAGAAACAAGTCAAAAGGCGAGCACAGAGACGACTTATCCACTAACGGTCAAAACCTATGACGCGAAAGGGAATGAAGTCGAACAAGTCTTTGACAAGGCACCTGAAAAAGTTATCACCAACAATCTTTCAACCACTGAAATCTTATTGGAGTTAGGGTTGAAGGATAAAATTGCTGGCATGCTTAATCCTGATAATGCTGTGACGGACAAATACAAGGACGCGATTGCGACGATTCCTCAAATTGGAGATAAAAAAACAGTCTCACAAGAAACAGTCCTTTCTTATGAGCCAGACGCTGTGATGGGGCGAAACATGATGTTTTCTGAAAAATCCTTGGGGACAGTTAGCACTTGGAATGAAAACAAAATCCCAGTTTATACTCAAAAAGCTTCTCTCTCAACGATTCAGCAAGATTTGGGGAATATCGTAGAAGATGTCAAAAATCTTGGAATGATTTTTAATGTTCAGGACAAGGCCAATGAATACGCAGCCCAATTACAAACTAAAATTGACGCTGTTAAGAAAGCAAATCCAGCAAGCCAAGGTGAAAAGAAAAAGGCTTTGATTATGGTTGCTTATAATGATGAAACCTTCGGTGCCTACAAGTCTGCTTTGCAAGAAAGTTTGCTGAACCAACTTGGTTATACAAACGTTGCTACGGGGACATCAGGCTTGACCTTGGAAAATCTCGTGTCAATGGATCCTGAATTGATTATCTATGTAACCAGCGATCGTAATAAAAAATTGGATGAAAAAGCAGTAGAGTTGATGAAGGCAAATGCTGTTTTGGAAAGCGTTCCTGCTATTAAGAATCAAAAAATCATGACCATCTCTTACGATGAATTGATGGACTATGGTCCAGCAGTGATTGATTCCCTTGAGAAAATCAATGACTTTATCAATAAATAATGAGTTTGATTGGGAAGGAATCCAAGTCAAGGTCAGCCTTCCTTCTAACTACGACCCCAATCAAACCTATCCGGCTATTTTATTGAATGATGGAAACTTGGACTTCCTATCGTCCCTTTCCGAATCTGTGATTTTAGTGGGCTTGACCTCTAAAAATCGCCTAGATGACTACACTCCCTGGAAGGCAGCTGCTTTGAGAGATGGAGCTCCAGATTTTGGCGGTCAGGCAAATGCCTATCATAGTGATTTATTTGGAGGCCTTTTAGACAAGCTGAAGTCGCTATATCGCCTGGACGAAACTCGCCTTGCTTATGGAGGCTACTCACTAGGTGGTTTGGCGGCAGTCTACAGTCTTTTCAGCTTTGACAAGGTTTCCTGTGTCTTTTCGATCTGCGGTTCCTTTTGGTATCCTGATTTTGCGGCTTACTGCAAGGCAGAAAATGTGAAAAATTTGGACTGTTTGCTGTATTTACAGAATGGTCAAACAGAAGGAGCATACCATACTAATCGCTTGGCTCAAGCACCAGTCTATGCTGAGCAGATCCATACCAGTCTTCAGAAACGCTATCCGAACGGTCAGTTTGTCTTTGATCCTTATGGACACCATGAACAAGTAGTTGAGCGATTTTTAGCTTTTTCCAGCTGGTTGGCCCAAAAATGGAAAATTAAGTAAAAGAATTATCCCTTGGCTTTTGCCAAGGGATTGTTGTATTTATTTAACCAAGGTTTTCTCTCTTTTTATCTGGATTCCAGACGAAGCTTGCGATAAAGCTAAAGATGATGGTTAGGATAGCGAGGATAATGGCAAGGATGAGAGCAGGGATGCGGATAAACCACCAGAGTGGGTTTGGTTTTTTATCATTGTGCCATTGTTTCGTTTCTTGGTCCAAACGTTGGAATTCTGCTTGAATGCGATTGGCGACTGTTTCAATGCCTTCATCATTCATTTTCTTGATATCTGAGATATCGATTGGATTTCCAAAGTTCATATCGACACGCTCACGGCTAACCAAGCCTTTCAAGGTTATAGGACCTGTGTAGGTAACCGGCATAATACGGACCTTGGCCATTTTGGCAATCAGGGCAACTCCACCCTTGACATCGTTTGAGTGACGGCTCCCACTTGGGAACATGATAAGGGAGCGGTCACTTTTTTTAAGAACATTGATAGGGTATTTGATGGCAGAAGCGCTAGGATTTTCACGGTCGATAGGAAAGGCACCACACATACGAATCCACCAACCAAAGATACGGTTGGTAAAGAGTTCTTTTTTTGCCATAAAGATGAACTGTTTTGGCTTGGTCGCAAAGGCCATGTAAACTGGATCCCACCAGGTACGGTGAGGGGCAACCAGAATATAATTTTCATCTTGATTAGGAATTTTATCAGTATTATGATAGTGGGCATTGCCATTGATGGACCATAGGAGCAAGACAACTAATCCGCGTAAATAAGTATAAAACATGCGATCTCCTTCGATTGTTTTCTTGTTATTATTATACCTTATCAAAGGAGGGCTGGCAAACTTTTTCCCTTGACTAGGTGCATATTTGGGATGAGATTAGAATTCTTTTAGAAAAAATGATATGATAGAATTTATGGATAAAAATAAGATTATGGGATTAACCCAAAGAGAAGTCAAGGAAAGACAGGCTAAGGGCTTGGTCAATGATTTTACCGCATCGGCTAGTACAAGCACTTGGCAAATCGTTAAACGAAATGTCTTTACCCTTTTTAATGCTTTGAACTTTGCCATTGCTTTGGCACTAGCCTTTGTGCAGGCTTGGAGCAATCTGGTCTTCTTTGCCGTTATCTGCTTTAACGCTTTTTCTGGGATTGTGACTGAGCTGCGGGCCAAACACATGGTGGACAAGCTCAATCTCATGACTAAGGAAAAGGTTAAAACCATTCGTGATGGCCAGGAAGTAGCTCTGAATCCTGAAGAATTGGTTTTAGGAGACGTCATTCGTTTGTCTGCTGGGGAGCAGATTCCTAGTGATGCCTTGGTTCTAGAAGGTTTTGCGGAAGTCAATGAAGCCATGTTGACCGGTGAGAGTGATTTGGTGCAAAAGGAAGTTGACGCCTTGCTTTTGTCTGGAAGTTTCCTAGCCAGTGGGTCAGTTTTGGCTCAAGTCCACCATGTCGGGGCAGACAACTATGCTGCTAAACTCATGCTGGAAGCCAAGACCGTTAAACCGATCAACTCACGTATCATGAAATCGCTGGACAGGTTAGCTGGTTTTACTGGGAAGATTATCATTCCTTTTGGTCTAGCTCTCTTGCTAGAAGCCTTGCTTTTAAAAGGCCTGCCTCTTAAGTCATCTGTTGTAAATTCGTCGACAGCCCTTTTGGGGATGTTGCCCAAGGGAATCGCCCTTTTGACCATCACTTCGCTTTTGACTGCGGTTATTAAGCTGGGCTTGAAAAAGGTCTTGGTGCAGGAGATGTACTCTGTTGAGACCTTGGCACGCGTGGATATGCTCTGTTTGGACAAGACGGGCACCATCACCCAAGGAAAGATGCAGGTGGAGGCTGTTCTTCCTTTGACCGAAGAGTATGGAGAGTCAGCGCTTGCTAGCATCTTGGCCAGCTATATGGCTCATAGTGAGGATAAAAATCCAACAGCTCAAGCCATTCGCCAGCGTTTCCAAGGTCAGGTAGTCTATCCTATGATCTCTAATCTGCCTTTCTCAAGCGACCGCAAGTGGGGTGCTATGGAATTGGAAGGTCTGGGGACAGTTTTCCTAGGTGCGCCTGAGATGTTGCTGGAAAACGAAGTCCCAGAAGCCAGAGAGGCCTTGGAGAGAGGTTCACGTGTCTTGGTCTTAGCCCTCAGTCAGGAGAAATTAGACCATCACAAACCACAGAAACCATCTGATATTCAGGCTCTAGCCTTGCTGGAAATATTGGATCCCATTCGAGAGGGAGCAGAAGAGACGCTGGACTATCTCCGTTCTCAGGAAGTGGGCCTCAAGATTATCTCTGGGGACAATCCAGTTACGGTATCCAGCATTGCCCAGAAGGCTGGTTTTGCGGACTATAACAGCTATGTCGATTGTTCAAAAATCACGGATGAGGAATTGGTTGCTATGGCGGAGGAGACAGCTATTTTCGGACGTGTTTCCCCTCATCAAAAGAAACTTATTATCCAAACGCTGAAAAAAGCAGGTCATACAACAGCTATGACAGGGGACGGGGTTAATGATATTCTGGCCCTTCGTGAGGCGGATTGTTCCATCGTAATGGCGGAGGGAGATCCTGCGACTCGTCAGATTGCCAATCTGGTTCTCTTGAACTCTGACTTTAATGATGTTCCTGAGATTCTCTTTGAAGGTCGTCGTGTGGTGAATAACATTGCCCACATTGCACCGATTTTCTTGATAAAGACCATCTATTCTTTCTTGCTCGCAGTTATCTGTATTGCCAGTGCTTTACTAGGTCGGTCTGAGTGGATCTTGATCTTCCCTTTCATTCCGATCCAGATTACCATGATTGACCAGTTCGTGGAAGGGTTCCCACCATTCGTTCTGACTTTTGAGCGAAATATCAAACCTGTTGAGCCAAACTTCCTCAGAAGATCCATGCTTCGTGCTCTACCAAGTGCTCTCATGGTTGTGTTCAGCGTTCTTTTTGTGAAAATATTTGGAAGTAGCCAAGGTTGGTCTGAGTTAGAAATTTCAACTCTACTCTATTATCTCTTGGGGTCAATTGGTTTCTTATCTGTATTTAGAGCCTGCATGCCATTTACCCTATGGCGTGTCCTCCTGATTGTTTGGTCAGTAGGAGGCTTCCTAGCCACAGCTCTCTTCCCAAGAATTCAAAAACTGCTTGAAATTTCAACCTTAACAGGACAAACATTACCTGTTTATGGTGTCATGATGTTGGTCTTTACCGTGATTTTCATCCTGACTAGTCGCTATCAAGCCAGAAAATAAAGAAAGGCTGCAATCTGTGGATTGCGGTCTTTTTAGGTACAAGATTGCCAGCTGAAATGTGGTATAATAAGAGGTAATAGAGTTTTGGAAAGTGAGAGAAAATGATTTCAAAGAGATTAGAATTAGTGGCTTCCTTTGTGCCACAGGGAGCTATTTTACTAGATGTGGGAAGTGACCATGCTTATCTGCCTATCGACTTGGTCGAAAGAGGAAAAATCGAAAGTGCCATTGCAGGTGAGGTGGTGGAAGGTCCCTACCAATCTGCAGTCAAAAATGTTGAGGCTCACAGCCTAAAGGAGAAAATCCAGGTTCGTTTAGCCAATGGCTTGGCAGCCTTTGAAGAGTCAGACCAAGTGTCTGTCATTACCATTGCTGGTATGGGTGGTCGTTTGATTGCTAGGATTTTAGAAGAAGGCTTGGACAAGTTAGCTAATGTAGAACGATTGATCCTTCAGCCCAATAATCGTGAAGACGACTTGCGTATTTGGTTGCAAGACAATGGTTTTCAGATTGTGGCAGAAAGCATTCTAGAAGAAGCTGGTAAGTTTTATGAGATTTTGGTGGCGGAAGCAGGACAAATGAAGTTATCTGCCAGTGATGTTCGCTTTGGACCTTTCTTGTCCAAAGAAGTCAGTCCAGTATTTGTCCAAAAATGGCAAAAAGAAGCTATTAAGCTAGAGTTTGCCCTCGGACAAATCCCAGAAAAAAATCTGGAGGAACGTCAAGTTCTAGTAGATAAGATTCAAGCCATCAAGGAGGTTCTCCATGCTAGCAAGTGAAGTAATTAACGCATATGAAGCCTTTTGTCCTCAGGAATTTTCCATGGAGGGAGACAGTCGTGGTCTGCAAATTGGCACTTTAAACAAGGATATCCAAAGGGTCATGGTGACTCTGGATATTCGTGAAGAAACGGTGGCTGAAGCCATTGAAAAGGGTGTGGACTTGATTATCGTCAAGCACGCGCCGATTTTCCGTCCTATCAAGGACTTGGTTGCCAACTGTCCGCAAAATCAGATTTACATCGACCTCATCAAGCATGACATCGCAGTTTATGTCAGCCATACCAATATTGATATCGTTAAAAATGGCCTCAATGACTGGTTCTGCCAGATGCTAGGAATCGAGGAGACAACTTATCTGCAGGAAACAGGCCCTGAACGTGGAATTGGACGTATTGGGAATGTTCAGTCTCAGACATTTGGAGAATTGGCCCAACACGTCAAGCAAGTCTTTGGTCTAGATAGTCTTCGAATGGTGCATTATCAAGAGAATGACTTGCAGAAGCCTATTTCAAGAGTGTCCATCTGTGGTGGAAGCGGGCAGTCTTTCTATAAGGATGCTTTAGCTAAAGGAGCGGATGTCTATATCACTGGTGATATTTACTACCACACTGCCCAGGATATGTTGTCTGATGGCTTGCTAGCCTTGGACCCAGGTCACTATATTGAAGTGCTTTTTGTGGAAAAAATCGCAGAGCTTCTTAATCAATGGAAAGAGGAAAAAGGCTGGGAACTAGAAATTTTACCTAGTCAAGCATCGACCAATCCTTTCCACCATATCTAGTTTGAAGGTGAAAACAATGAAAAAAGTTGCCATTATTGGAGCAGGAATTGTAGGTGCAACAGCTGCCTACTACCTCTCGAAAGAAAGTGACCTAGAAGTGACTGTTTTTAACCATGGACAAGGTCAGGCTACCAAGGCTGCAGCAGGAATTATCAGTCCTTGGTTTTCCAAACGCCGTAATAAGGACTGGTACAAAATGGCGCGCTTGGGGGCTGACTTTTATGTGGATTTATTAGCTGATTTAGAGAAGTCAGGACAAGAAATCGACTTTTACCAGCGTTCGGGAGTCTTTCTCCTGAAAAAGGATGAAACTAAGTTGGAAGAACTCTATCAACTAGCCCTCCAGCGTAGAGAAGAATCTCCCTTGATAGGGCAATTAGCCATTCTGGACCCAGCATCAGCTAATGAATTATTCCCTGGCTTGCAGGGATTTGATCACTTGCTCTATGCTTCTGGTGGAGCGAGAGTAGATGGCCAACTCTTAGTGACTCGTTTGCTAGAAGCCAGTCAGATCAAGCTGGTCAAAGAAAAAGTGACTCTGACACCGTTAGCATCAGGTTACCAGATTGGTGAAGAGGTGTTTGATCAGGTTATTTTGGCGACGGGAGCTTGGTTGGGGGATATGTTAGAACCCTTGGGTTATGCTGTGGATGTTCGTCCCCAAAAAGGACAACTCCGAGATTATTGGCTTGCCCAAGACATGGAATCATACCCTGTTGTTATGCCTGAAGGGGAGTGGGATTTGATTCCTTTTGCAGGTGGGAAATTATCCCTAGGCGCTACTCATGAAAATGACATGGGATTTGATTTGACGGTAGATGAAACCTTACTCCAACAAATGGAGGAGGCAGCCTTGCCTCACTATCCAGTTTTAGCTAGAGCGACTTCAAGAGCTGAGCGTGTGGGAATCCGTGCCTATACCAGTGATTTCTCTCCTTTCTTTGGGCAGGTACCAGAATTGGCAGGTGTCTATGCTGCTAGTGGACTAGGTTCATCAGGCCTCACAACTGGTCCTATCATTGGTTACCATCTAGCTCAACTGATCCAAGACAAGGAGTTGACCTTGGACCCTCTAAACTACCCAATTGAAAACTATGTCAAACGAGTAAAAAGCGAGTAATACTCAATGGAAATCAAAGAACAAACTAGGAAACTAGCCGCAGGCTGGTCAAAGCACTGCTTTGAGGTTGTGGATAGAACTGATGAAGTCAGCTCAAAACACTGTTTTGAGGTTGTGGATCGAACTGACGAAGTCAGTAACCCTACCTACAGCAAAGCAAGGCTGACGTGGTTTGAAGAGATTTTCGAAGAGTATAAGCATTTTACTGAAATTTTATCCTACCCTCTAGGATGGCAAATGACATTCCCTATCAAAAATGGTAAAATAAGAAAAAATAATCCGAGAATCGAGGAAAAAAGATGCAAGAAAAGATTTTGGTAACGGGTGGAGCAGGTTTTATTGGAACCCACACTGTTATTGAGTTAATCCAAGCAGGTCATCAGGTTGTTGTGGTGGATAACCTTGTGAATAGTAACAGAAAAAGTTTAGAAGTTGTTGAAAGAATCACAGGAGTTGAAGTGCCTTTCTATGAGGCAGATATCCGTGATACCGATACCCTCAGAGATATTTTCAAGCAAGAAGAACCAACAGGGGTCATTCACTTTGCTGGCTTGAAGGCTGTCGGTGAATCTACCCGTATTCCTCTTGCCTACTATGACAACAATATCGCTGGAACTGTTAGTCTTTTGAAGGTCATGGAAGAAAACAACTGTAAAAACATCATTTTTAGTTCTTCTGCGACAGTTTACGGAGATCCTCATACAGTGCCAATCTTGGAAGATTTCCCACTTTCAGTGACCAACCCATATGGCCGCACCAAGCTTATGCTAGAGGAAATTTTAACGGATATCTACAAGGCAGACTCAGAATGGAATGTGGTCTTACTTCGTTATTTCAACCCAATCGGAGCCCATGAGAGTGGTGATTTAGGAGAAAATCCAAATGGTATTCCAAATAACCTTTTGCCATATGTGACTCAAGTAGCCGTTGGAAAATTAGAGCAAGTGCAAGTGTTTGGAGACGATTACGATACGGAAGACGGAACTGGTGTTCGTGACTATATCCACGTTGTCGATTTGGCTAAAGGTCACGTTGCAGCTCTGAAAAAAATTCAAAAAGGTTCAGGCCTAAACGTTTATAACCTTGGAACAGGTAAAGGCTACTCAGTTCTTGAAATTATTCAAAATATGGAAAAAGCAGTGGGACGTCCAATTCCTTACCGCATTGTAGACCGTCGCCCAGGGGATATCGCAGCCTGCTATTCAGATCCTGCAAAAGCTAAAGCAGAACTCGGCTGGGAAGCAGAACTAGGTATCACCCAAATGTGTGAAGACGCATGGCGTTGGCAAAGCAAGCATCCAAATGGATTTGAAGACTAAGATGGTGATGTCAATCATTGTCCCCTGTTTAAACGAAGAGGAAGTACTTCCTCTTTTTTATCAGGCTTTGGAAGCTTTACTTCCAGATTTGGAAACAGAAATCGAGTATGTCTTTGTCGATGATGGATCAAGTGATGGGACCTTAGAACTGTTAAAAGCCTATCGAGAGCAAAATCCGGCAGTTCATTATATCTCTTTTTCTCGAAATTTTGGCAAAGAAGCAGCTCTCTATGCAGGCTTGCAATATGCAACAGGAGATTTGGTGGTAGTGATGGATGCAGACCTCCAGGACCCTCCTAGTATGTTACTTGAGATGAAAGCCTTACTAGACCAAAATACAGACTTGGACTGTGTTGGGACACGGAGAACTAGTCGAGAGGGGGAACCCTTCTTTCGCAGTTTCTGTGCTAATCTCTTTTACCGCCTCATGAAAAAAATTAGTCCAGTAGCCCTGCCGTCGGGTGTCCGTGATTTTCGTATGATGAGAAGGTCTGTAGTCGATGCCATTTTAAGCTTGACGGAGTTCAATCGTTTTTCTAAGGGACTTTTTGCCTGGGTCGGTTTTAAAACCTACTATTTGGACTATCCTAATGTCGAAAGGCAGGCTGGCAAGACCAGTTGGAGTTTTAGGCAACTCTTTTTCTACTCCATTGAAGGGATTGTTAATTTTTCAGATTTTCCCTTGATTATATCCTTTGTGGCAGGTCTCCTATCTTGTTTTATTTCTCTACTTATGACCTTTTTTGTTGTGGTTCGGACCCTCATTTTGGGCAATCCGACATCAGGTTGGACCTCTCTGATGGCTGTTATTCTCTTCCTTGGTGGGATTCAACTCTTGACCATTGGGATTCTCGGCAAGTATATCAGTAAGATTTATCTAGAGACTAAAAAAAGACCACTTTATCTCGTCAAAGAAAAAAGTGACCTTCCTGATTTTACAGAAAAAAATAAAGAGAAAAGACTATAATTTTGCATGGAAATATGCTAAACTAGAAGGAGTGGAACGTTCTTGTCGATATTAGAGTTAATCTTTAATCAAGGCACGTGTCGGACAGTTTCTAACAGCTTCTATGACGTCCTGACTAGGAGAGATTTCTTTTTCTAGTTGGTCAGAGTCATCGTAAAAACGCACGATTCCATTATCGTGGTAATCAAATAATTCAGAATAAGTTTGGCAAAGCCCACAGGCAATGCAACGTTCAGGTATAAGTGTGATTTTCATATTTATATTGTAATAAGAAAAGTAAAAAAAAACAAGGAGTAAGGTATGGCAAAAGAACCGTGGCAAGAAGATATTTATGAGAATCAAGAAGAAACAAGATCAGAACGTCGTAAGAGAGAACAAGGTGGAGGAGTGCTGGCTAATCGTATCTTGACTATTTTAGCAAGTATTTTCTTTGTGATTGTAGTCGTGATGATTATTGTTCTTATCTATCTTTCATCGGGTGGGAGTAATCGCACAGCAGCCTTGAAAGATTTTCACGATTCAGATACAAAAGTAGAGCAAGTTTCTTCTACTTCTAGTAGTAGTTCAGAGCAGGCATCTTCTAGTTCAGAGGAGAAGGTAGAAGAGTCATCTAGTAGCTCAGAACATCCAACTGATCCAGAAGGGACTACAAAAGTTATGGCTGGAGAAGGAGAAGCCGCCATTGCCGCTCGTGCAGGAATCTCGATTGCTCAGTTAGAGGCTTTGAATCCTGGCCATATGGCTACAGGATCTTGGTTTGCTAATCCAGGTGATGTTGTCAAAATCAAATAGGAGTTGATATGAAAACAATTCAAATTGCTATTGACGGTCCAGCTTCAAGTGGTAAGAGTACGGTCGCGAAGATTATTGCTAAGGATTTTGGGTATACCTATCTAGATACAGGTGCCATGTATCGTGCGGCGACCTATATGGCTCTCAGAAACCAATTAGGAGTCGAACAAGTTGAAGAACTCTTAGACTTATTGGACCAGCATCCAATCAGTTTCGGGCGCTCAGAAACTGGAGAACAGCTTGTCTTTGTAGGAGATGTGGATATTACCCATCCTATCCGTGAAAATGAAGTGACCAATTATGTTTCTGCTATTGCAGCAATTCCTGAAGTACGTGAGAAACTAGTTTCTCTCCAACAAGAGATTGCCCAGCAAGGTGGGATTGTCATGGATGGTCGCGATATTGGGACTGTTGTATTGCCACAAGCAGAATTGAAAATTTTCCTAGTAGCTTCGGTAGATGAAAGAGCAGAGCGCCGTTACAAGGAAAATATTGCCAAGGGAATTGAAACAGACCTTGAAATCCTAAAAGAGGAAATTGCTGCGCGTGACTACAAGGATAGTCATCGTGAGACTTCGCCTCTCAAACAAGCAGAGGATGCTGTCTACCTTGATACAACTGGTTTGAACATTCAAGAAGTAGTTGAAAAAATCAAAGCAGAAGCTGAAAAAAGAATGTAAATGTAGAGAAGCCGATAGATTGATATCGGTTTTTTCTAAATTTGTCAAAATGCTGATTTTAGGGTATAATAGTTGCTGTTCGAGAAATTTTGATTTTCAAAGAATAGTGAATGATTATAAGGAGAAAACATGAACAACTTACCAAATTGCCCAAAATGTAACTCAGAGTATGTCTACGAAGACGGTGCCTTACTGGTTTGCCCAGAGTGTGCTTATGAGTGGAATCCTGCTGAAGTTGCAGATGTAGAAGAGGGCCTTGTTGCTATCGATGCCAACGGAAATAAATTGGCTGACGGTGATACAGTAACTCTCATCAAGGATTTGAAAGTAAAAGGTGCGCCAAAAGATTTGAAACAAGGGACGCGCGTGAAAAATATCCGCATCGTAGAAGGCGACCACAATATCGACTGTAAAATCGATGGCTTCGGTGCCATGAAACTCAAATCAGAGTTTGTGAAGAAAATTTAAGCATGTCAAAACACTATAAACTTGTATTTTATAGCCGTATCTTCTTGTTTCTAGCGGCTTTTACGGGAGTTTATCTTGAAATCGCCAAGCATGGTGGCTTTGGGATGTTGCTCTATTATACGGTTCTGTCCAACCTTTTAGTCGCGATTTTTACGCTCTACCTCCTAAAGGTTATGAGCCGTTTAGGTGAAAACTGGCAAAGACCAAGTCTCTTGCGCTTAAAAGGTGGGGTCACCATGAGTATCATGATTACCTGTGTGATTTACCATTTCCTATTAGCGCCTATTGCGACTAATTTCTATACCCTAGAAAATTTCCTTTGCCACTATATCGTTCCACTCTGGTTTTTAGCAGATACCCTCTTTTTTGACAAACAGGGTCAATACAAAATCTGGGATCCAGTTGTGTGGACGATTTTACCCTTGCTTTATATGATTTTTGCTCTTTTTAATGGCTTGGTACTGAAACTTGATGTTCCTAATTCTAAGGTCAGTCCCTTCCCGTACTTCTTTTTGAATGTGAACAAGGGTTGGGATGTCGTGTTCAAGTGGTGTCTGATTATCTTTGTTGCCTATATGGTGGCAGGATTTATCTTCTACTTTATTAAGCAAATCAAGAGAAAGTCATCCTAATACACAAGGGATTCATTTTCTAGTTTAAGAAGGAGTCTATATACCAATGAGACTTCTTCTTTTCTTGCTTGTTTGCTGACTATCAAAAAGTAGAAGATTAAGAGAATATAGAAAGAGATTTCATGAAACAATTTTTAGAACGGGCCAGTATTTTGGCTCTCTCCCTCGTTTTGATTACCTCCTTTTCCATCTCGAGTGCCCTGCCAGCCATGTTTGACTATTATCAAGGTTATCCTAAGGAACAAATTGAGCTCTTGGCTAGCTTGCCTTCCTTTGGAATCATGATTATGTTGCTATTAAATGGTTTCCTAGAAAAAATATTTCCTGAGCGCTTACAGATTAGTTTGGGCTTGTTAATTTTATCACTGAGTGGAACGGTTCCTTTTTGGTACCAAGCCTATCCTTTTGTCTTTGGAACACGGATTCTTTTTGGTTTGGGTGTTGGGATGATCAATGCCAAGGCTATTTCGATTATCAGTGAACGTTATCAAGGCAAAACGCGGATTCAGATGTTGGGGCTACGTGGCTCTGCAGAGGTAGTAGGAGCTTCTCTCATTACCTTGGCAGTCGGTCAGTTGTTGTCCTTTGGTTGGACAGCTACCTTCCTAGCCTATAGTGCTGGATTTTTGGTGCTGATCCTTTATTTGCTCTTTGTTCCTTATGGAAAAGAGAAGAAAGAAGTTAAGAAAAAATCGAAGGAAGCAAGTCGCTTAACTCGGGAAATGAAGGGCTTGATTTTTATCCTAGCTATTGAAGCAGCGGTTGTAGTTTGTACCAATACAGCTATTACCATCCGTATTCCAAGTTTGATGGTGGAAAGAGGACTTGGAGATGCACAGTTATCTAGTTTTGTTCTTAGTGTCATGCAGTTGATCGGGATTGTGGCTGGTGTGAGTTTCTCTTTCTTGATTTCTATCTTTAAAGAGAAATTGCTCCTATGGTCAGGTATTACCTTTGGCTTAGGGCAAATTGTGATTGCCTTGTCTCCATCCTTGTGGGTGGTAGTGGCAGGGAGTATTCTGGCTGGTTTTGCCTATAGTGTAGCCTTGACGACGGTCTTTCAACTTGTCTCTGAAAGAATTCCAGCTAAACTACTCAATCAAGCAACCTCATTTGCTGTATTAGGCTGTAGTTTCGGAGCCTTTACGACTCCATTCGTTCTAGGTGCAATTGGCTTACTAACTCACAATGGGATGTTGGTCTTTAGTATCTTAGGAGGTTGGTTGATTGTAACCTCTATCTTTGTCATGTACCTACTTCAAAAGAGAGCTTAGGATTCATTTCCTAAGTTTTTCTTTCGGTATTTTTGTACCCAGGCAATATTTGTTTTAGGACCTTGTTTATAGACCAATTTCTTGATAAAATAGAAGTTATGACGAGATATAAAGCAACTATTTCTTATGATGGTTACGCCTTTGCTGGTTTTCAGCGCCAGCCCCATGCGCGTAGCGTTCAGGAAGAAATTGAAAAAACCTTGACTAGGTTGAATAAGGGGCAAGCCATTACTGTTCATGGTGCTGGTAGGACAGATAGTGGGGTTCATGCTCTGGGACAGGTCATTCATTTTGATCTGCCTTATCAAATGGATGAGGAGAAGCTCCGTTTTGCCTTGGATACCCAGTCCCCTGAAGATATTGATGTGATTTCGATTGAGCTTGTGGCGGATGATTTTCATTGCCGTTATGCCAAGCATGGTAAGACATATGAGTTTATCGTAGATAGGGGCCGTCCCAAAAATCCTATGCGCCGTCACTATGCCACTCATTTTCCTTATCCGCTTGATGTGGAAAAGATGCAGATTGCAATTAAAAAGCTAGAAGGCACTCATGATTTCACCGGTTTTACAGCCTCTGGGACTAGTGTAGAGGATAAAGTTCGCACCATCACAGAAGCTAGTTTAACAGTTGATGAGACAGGTCAGTTTTTGACCTTTACCTTTTCAGGAAATGGTTTCTTGTATAAGCAGATTCGCAATATGGTGGGTACTCTGCTCAAAATCGGCAATAACCGCATGCCAGTGGAGCAGATTGACCTCATCTTCGAGAAAAAAGACAGGCAGCTTGCAGGTCCCACTGCAGCACCAAATGGTTTGTATTTAAAGGAGATTCGTTATGAAGAATAATCGTATTTTAGCACTTTCTGGAAATGATATTTTTAGTGGTGGTGGTTTGTCCGCGGATTTGGCTACCTATACTTTGAACGGCTTGCATGGTTTTGTAGCAGTGACTTGTTTGACAGCTTTGACAGAAAAAGGATTTGAAGTCTTTCCAACTGACGATACCATTTTTCAACATGAATTAGATAGCTTGCGTGATGTGGAATTTGCAGGGATTAAGATTGGTCTTTTACCAACTGTCAGTGTGGCTGAGAAGGCATTGGACTTTATCAAGCAGCGCCCAGGAGTGCCTGTGGTATTGGACCCTGTCTTGGTCTGCAAGGAAACACACGACGTAGCTGTCAGTGAACTCTGTCAAGAGTTGATTCGCTTTTTCCCTCATGTCAGTGTGATTACACCTAATCTTCCTGAAGCAGAATTATTAGCTGGTCAGGAAATTAAAACCTTGGAAGATATGAAAGCTGTAGCGCAGAAATTACATGCCTTAGGAGCCCCAGCAGTTATTATCAAGGGAGGTAATCGCCTTAGTCAGGACAGGGCTGTGGATGTCTTTTATGATGGACAAACCTTTACAGTGTTGGAAAATCCTGTTATCCAAGGGCAAAATGCTGGCGCAGGTTGTACCTTTGCCTCAAGCATTGCCAGTCACCTGGTCAAAGGTGATGAACTTTTACCAGCAGTAGAAAGCTCTAAGGCTTTCGTTTATCGTGCCATTGCACAAGCAGATCAGTATGGAGTAAGACAATATGAAGCAGACAAAAACAACTAAAATCGCCCTTGTATCTCTATTAACCGCCCTTTCTGTGGTTTTAGGTTATTTCTTAAAAATTCCAACACCGACAGGCATTCTAACTCTTTTAGATGCGGGTGTCTTCTTTACGGCCTTTTACTTTGGTAGTCGTGAAGGGGCTGTAGTCGGAGGACTAGCAGGTTTCTTGATTGACCTCTTATCAGGCTATCCTCAGTGGATGTTCTTTAGCTTGGTCAACCATGGCTTGCAGGGATTTTTCGCAGGATTTAAAGGAAAAACTCAGTGGTTAGGCCTTATCTTAGCAACGATTGCCATGGTAGGGGGCTACGCCTTGGGTTCTACATTGATGAATGGTTGGGCTGCAGCCCTACCAGAAATCCTACCAAATTTCATGCAAAATATGGTAGGGATGATTGTAGGATTTATTCTTAGTCAAAGTATCAAGAAGATTAAGTAAAGAGGCTGAGTCAAAAGTCTTTCAAATATGAAAAACTCATACTATCAAGTATTCAAGAGCCTTGATAGTATGAGTTTTATTATGGGAAGATTTTCTAAGAATTTTAATCAAAATAAAGCAAGTCTTTGCTGGTGCTTGTAAAGAGGTCAAAGCCATTCTTGGTAACAACACCGCAGTCTTCAATACGAACACCGACTTTACCAGGGATATAAATACCTGGTTCAACAGAGAAGCACATGCCTTCTTCGATGACCATGTCGTTTCCTTCCATGATAGATGGGAATTCGTGGACATCCATACCGATACCGTGACCGAGACGGTGGTTGAAGTACTCGCCGTAACCAGCTTTTTCGATGACCTCACGGGCAGCACGGTCCACTTCATGGGCAGTCACACCTGGTTTGATAAAGTCAAGAGCAGCTTGTTGGGCTTCAAGAGTCAAGTTATAAATGTCTTTCTTGAATTGGTCAGGTTTGCCGACTGCGACTGTACGCGTCATGTCTGATGCGTAACCGTTTACTAGAACACCCAAATCAAAGAGGAGAAGGGCATCATTTTCGACCTTGTTTACTGCTGGGATACCGTGCGGATTTGCAGCATTATCACCAGTCAAGACCATGGTATCAAAGCTCATTTCATAGCCTTCACGTTTCATGGCAAAGTCAATTTGAGCAATGATATCTGTCTCTGTCTTATCAAGAGAAATATTATCAAAACCAACTTTTACAGCTTTATCAGCATAGAGACCTGCAACCATCATTTTTTGCACTTCGTCAGCTGATTTGATGAGGCGCATGCGTTGGATGCGAGGAGTGAGGTTTTCAAACTCAGCAGTTTCAAAAACTGTTTTCAAGCCATGGTATTTGGTCAAGATAAGATTGTCAAATTCAACAGCGACACGTTTGAAGTCAAGTTGTGGAAGAGCGTGTTTCATTTTTTGCCATGGATTTTCAGAATCCACATAGCCCACAACTGGGAAGGAAACAGTGCTGCTTGCACGCTCAACCTCAAGGGCTGGGACAAAGAGGAGAGGTTCCTGATCTGCTAGGACAAAAAGGAACATTTGGCGTTCATGGGGATCACTGTAAAAGTCAGTGAGGTAATTGATTGTGACGGGGTCAGATACGACAGCGACGTCTAGTTTTTCTGATTCAAGATATGTTACGATTTGTTGTAATTTAGACATATGCTACCTTCTTTCTACCCCTCTATTTTGGCAAAAAAAGAGAGAAAATGCAAGGGAGAAGGGTAAAAGAACAGACAAAAAGAACTCTGACAAGATAACAGAGTTCTTTGATATAATTTCCTTTTGTTTAAGAAAAGTCAGCCTTGCTTTTGACGTCGCTGTATTCTTCAGCGATTTCTTGGCTGAGAATGTCCTCATAAGCAGGGAGTTGAATGTCCTGACCATATTTCTTCTTGAGGGCGGTAGTGACTAGGCGATAAGCCAGATTGGCATTACGAGAAAGGATAGGTCCGTGGAAGTAGGAACCAAAGACATTCTTATAATGAACACCTTCACCAACTTTTTCTTCATTGTTTCCATTTCCATAGACAACCTGTCCCAGTGGTTTTTGGTCATCCGAGAGGAAGGTACGTCCTTGGTGATTTTCAAATCCATAATAGGTTTCATTGAAATCTTCATTGTGAATCTTGATGTCCCCGATAAAACGGTTATTGGTCTGGTTGAGGGTGTAATGGCCCATGACTCCTAGCCCTTCGATGCGTTTGCCTGAAGCTTCCACATAATACTGACCCAATAGTTGGAAACCACCACAGATAGCCAGAACTACACCGTCGTTTTGGATGTAGTTGTCAATGCTCTCTTTTTTAGCAGGTAGGTCGTCTGCAATGATACTTTGTTCAAAGTCTTGGCCGCCACCGAAAAAGGCAATGTCGTAGTGATTTTCATCAAAATCATCATGAAGTGAAACGATGTCAACCGTCACATGGGCCCCTAGTTTTTCAGCCACATACTTGAGCATGAGGATATTTCCATTGTCCCCGTAGGTATTCATGAGGTTTCCATAGAGGTGGGCAATGTTGAGCTGATAGGGGTAATTGCCAGCTTTTGAGGAAAGTGAAGTATAAACCATTAGTTCATCTCCTTTCTAACAATCTGACGACTAGCCAGCAGTTCGCGGAATTCCAGCATAGCAGTATAGGTAGCTAGGATGTAGGCATGCTTGCAGTCTTGGTTTTCAATTGTCTTAAGAACTTGTTCCAGATTGCTTGTTTCAGTGATTTTCTCAGCTGGATAGCCTGTCACTCGGAGACGACGAGCGATTTCAGAATGGCGAACACCGCCAGCGTTGATTTCAGGAATGTCCATGTCAGTGATTTGTTCAAAATCAGCATCCCAGATCCAGCTGGTATCAATACCGTCTGCATAGTTGGCATTTAGGAGAACAGATAGGCTAAATGGATAAGGAGCTAGTTTAATCATCTCGATAGCTTGGGTCGCACCGACTGGATTTTTAATCAAGACGAGGGTGCATTCCTTATCACCGATATGGAAGGTTTCCTGGCGTCCAAATACAGCACGGCTCTTATCAAATCCCTGCTTGATTAGTTGCGAATCTGCGCCAAGGAAACGGGCAATGGCAACTGCAGCTAGGGCGTTGTAGATATTGTAGAGACCACCGATTTGAATACCGTATTCTTGACCGTCAATGACAAAGCGAGAGCGATTGTTGGTCAACTCAACCAGTTCTGTCAAGCGATAATCGAGGTCAGGACGTTTACATCCACAGCCTTCACAGATATAGGCACCCAAGTTTGCATAGGTATTATGCTCATATTTGAGGATGCCTTGGCAGTCAGGACAGAGAATCCCTTCGGTATTATAGTGAGCCAGCTGGGCTGGGCCTTTCTCCAAGTCAAAACCAAAATACTGTACAGGATTTGGAATAGCTGGCTTGTAGAAAAGTGGACTGTCTCCATTAAGGAGGACAGTAGCTGTAGGTACCTTACGAATGGCATCCAAAATCATCTTATAAGTTGTGTAAATCTCACCATAGCGGTCCATCTGGTCACGGAAGATATTGGTGATAACAAAAAGGCTTGGCTGGATATAGTCACAGATACGAGATAGACTGGCTTCGTCGATTTCTAGGACGGCAATATTTTTCCCAGTTTTAGAAGACTTGGCTGTTAAGAAGGTTGTCGCAATCCCTGTAATCATGTTGGCACCGCTTGGGTTGGTAAGAACCTGACCATAAACCTCTTTTAAAATGCCGACAGTTAGGGCAGTTGTCAAGGTTTTTCCGTTGGTTCCAGTGACCACGACAATCTCGTAGTTCTTAGCTAGGTTTTGTAAAATATCTTTATCAAATTGAAGGGCGACTTTTCCTGGGAGCGTACTTCCACGACCAAGACGGCTTAAAACGAAGTGGGAAGAACGCCCAGCAAGAAGGCCTAAAGTAGTTTTTAATTTCATATTTCTATTATATCATAAAAGAGGGAAAAGACAGATTTGAGGTTCCGAAGAAGTAAAAACAGCCCACAGAGGGCTGTTAGATACGAAGAAATCTCAACTTAAATCGCAAACAAGTCATTCAAGTTCTCAGCCAAGGTTGGGTGAGTGAAGATTTGTTTTGTAAAGTAAGTGTAAGGAATCTTGTTGTCCATAGCAACAGTGATGATGTTGATGATTTCTTGAGAACCTTCTGAGAAGATGCTTGCTCCAAGAATTTCTTTTGTTTCAGTATTAACAACAGCTTTGAAAGCTCCACGAAGGTCTCCATTTACGTGACCACGAGGCATTGCTGCAACAGGGATTTCCTTAACAGCGTATGGAAGTTTCAAATCAGCTGCTTGGCTTTCAGTCAAACCTACTTGTGAAAGCGCAGGTGTGATGAACATAGTATTTGGTACATTGAGACGGTCTTCAAGTGTGTAGCTGCCATCTCCAGCAAGGTAGCTGTAAACAACACGGAAGTCATCAAGTGAAATGTAAGTAAATTGAAGGCCGCCGTTGACATCTCCAACTGCAAAGACACCAGGAACGTTTGTTTGACAATGTTTGTCTACTTTAATAGCGCCACGTTCAGTTAGTTCAATATCTGTGTTTTCAAGTTGAAGTGGTTCTACATTTGGTTTGCGTCCAGTTGCATAGAGAAGGGCATCGAAACGGTAAGTTTCGTTTTCAGTCACGACGAGCACTTGGTCACCGTCGTTTTTGATTTCAGTAGTACGGATGTTTTGAAGCAATTCAATACCGTCTTCTTCCATGTATTGTTTAGCAAGAGCTGCGATGGAAGGTTCTGCACGAGGTAGGAAAGTGTCCAAGGCATCTAGGACTGTGACCTTGCTTCCGAGTTTGTTGTAAAGACCAGCGAATTCAAGACCGATATTTCCACCACCAAGGACTCCAAGGTTTTCAGGTAATTTGTCCAAATTTTGGATACCTGTTGAGTCAAAGACATTCTTGCTTGTAGCAAGTCCTGGGATTGGTAAGACATTTGAAACAGCACCAGTGTTGATGACGATTGTTTCAGCAGTCAGTTCTTTCTTTTCATCACCAGCTTGGATTTCGATGACTTTATTTGAAAGGAAGTGAGCTTCCGCATCAAAGATATCGACGCCAGTACCAGCAACAGTCGCATAGTTTTTACCGTTGAGGCGACCAGTGATAGTGTTTTTGGTAGCAATGACTTCTTCAAAAGACAAGTCTTTTTCAGCAGCAACTAGCAAAGTTTTAGTTGGGATACATCCGATGTTGATACAAGTTCCACCGTACATAGCTTTGCTACGTTCAACGAGGGCAACTTTTTTGCCAGCTGAAGCCAATTTACCTGCTAGTGTTTTACCAGCTTTACCAAATCCGATAACGATTAAATCATAAGTTAACATTTAGAGTTCCTCCTATTCGAATTTCATTCTAGCACAAGAAAAAAACTTTTGCACAATTCTGCTACGCTTTAAAAAAGTTTATGAAATAGTGGAAATTATAGCCTTACTTTCTCAGAAAAATCGTTTACATGATATTATCGATGGATTGGGCTATCTTTTGCTTCTCTCTTGTGTTATACTAGATAGGTTGCAAAGAAAACAGTACTTTTCTTTTGTGGAAAAGAAGCAACACGATTTTGTATCCAGTATATGAAAATACGTCATAAAAAGAAAAGTATAAACTAAGCCCTATAGGGTGGCTTCGCACCACCTTTAGAAAGAAGAATAACGTGAAATTTAATGAATTAAACTTGTCTGCTGATTTGCTAGCAGAGATTGAAAAAGCTGGTTTTGTAGAAGCCAGTCCTATCCAAGAACAAACCATTCCATTGGCTCTTGAAGGTAAGGACGTTATCGGTCAAGCTCAGACTGGTACAGGAAAAACTGCAGCTTTTGGCTTGCCTACCCTTGAAAAAATCCGTACAGAAGAAGCGACCATCCAAGCCTTGGTCATCGCTCCAACTCGTGAACTAGCTGTCCAAAGTCAAGAAGAACTCTTCCGCTTTGGTCGCGGTAAGGGAGTCAAGGTTCGCTCAGTATATGGTGGATCAAGCATTGAAAAACAAATTAAGGCTCTTAAATCTGGTGCCCATATCGTGGTGGGAACTCCAGGTCGCCTCTTGGACTTGATTAAACGCAAGGCCTTGAAATTACAAGATATTGAAACTCTTATCCTTGACGAAGCGGATGAAATGCTCAACATGGGCTTCCTTGAAGATATCGAAGCTATCATCTCCCGTGTCCCTGAAAGCCGTCAAACCTTACTTTTCTCAGCAACTATGCCAGATGCCATCAAACGTATCGGTGTTCAATTTATGAAAGAACCTGAGCATGTGAAGATTGCTGCCAAGGAATTGACAACAGAATTGGTTGACCAGTACTATATCCGAGTTAAAGAACAAGAAAAGTTTGATACCATGACTCGTCTTATGGATGTGGAACAACCAGAACTTGCTATCGTATTTGGTCGTACCAAACGTCGTGTGGATGAATTGACTCGTGGACTTAAAATCCGTGGTTTCCGTGCAGAAGGAATTCATGGAGACCTAGACCAAAACAAACGTCTTCGTGTCCTTCGTGACTTCAAAAACGGCAATCTAGATGTTTTGGTTGCGACAGACGTTGCAGCGCGTGGTTTGGATATTTCAGGTGTGACCCATGTCTATAACTACGATATTCCACAAGATCCTGAAAGTTATGTTCACCGTATCGGTCGTACAGGTCGTGCTGGTAAGTCAGGTCAATCGATTACCTTTGTTGCTCCAAATGAAATGGGCTACCTTCAAATTATTGAAAACTTGACCAAGAAACGCATGAAAGGTCTCAAACCTGCAAGTGCAGAAGAAGCCTTCCAAGCTAAAAAACACGTAGCTCTCAAGAAAATCGAACGTGATTTTGCAGATGAAACTATCCGTGGCAACTTTGAGAAATTTGGTAAGGATGCTCGTAAGCTAGCTGCTGAATTTACTCCAGAAGAATTGGCCATGTATATCTTGAGTCTGACAGTCCAAGATCCGGATAGTCTTCCAGAAGTGGAGATTGCGCGTGAAAAACCACTGCCATTTAAACCATCAGGTAATGGCTTCAGTGGTAAAGGTAAGGGAGGTCGTCGTGGAGATGACCGTCGTGATCGCGAACGCCGTGGAGACAACCGTCGTGGTGGTCGTCGTGATGATTTCAAAAAAGGAAGTCGTGGCAATGATCGTTTTGATAAAGACAGACGTTACCGTAATAAAGACAATAAAAAACCACGCAATACTTCAAGTGAAAAGCAAACAGGATTTGTTATTCGTAACAAGGGCGATAAATAAGAAAAAGCGGTTCAAAATGAATCGCTTTTTTATATAAGGAGACCGAATGGAAAAGAAAGATAAATAAATAGATATATTATCTTCTTGTGATATTATAATACACAAAAATAGGGAGCTTGTCAATAGAAAAGAAGCAATTTAATTAAAAATATTCTTGTTTTTTCAAATTGCAATTAAATAAGCAATTTTCAGATAATAATTGAAAATTCAAGCTGTTTATGTTATAATGATAGCGATTAAATTCGAGGTGAAAAATGGCACATTTATTAGAAAAAACTAGAAAAATTACTTCTATCCTGAAGCGCTCAGACGAGCAGTTGCAGGAAGAACTTCCCTACAATGCGATTACCCGTCAATTGGCTGATATTATTGACTGTAACGCCTGTATCGTTAATAGCAAGGGACGTCTCCTTGGCTATTTTATGCGTTACAAAACCAATACAGATCGTGTAGAGCAATTCTTCCAGACTAAAATTTTCCCGGATGATTACATTCAAGGTGCGAACATGATCTACGATACAGAAGCCAATCTGACAGTTGATCATGATTTAAGTATTTTCCCTGTGGAAAGTCGTGCCGACTTTCCTGATGGCTTGACGACTATTGCACCGATTCATGTGTCAGGGATTCGTTTAGGTTCTTTGATTATTTGGCGCAATGATAAGAAATTCGAAGATGAGGACTTGATCCTTGTTGAGATTGCCAGTACCGTTGTTGGGATTCAGCTTCTCAACTTCCAACGTGAAGAGGATGAGAAAAATATCCGTCGCCGTACTGCTGTTACCATGGCGGTCAATACCCTTTCTTATTCAGAACTCCGTGCTGTTTCAGCAATTTTAGGGGAGTTAAACGGAAATGAGGGACAGTTGACTGCGTCAGTGATTGCAGACCGTATCGGTATTACCCGTTCTGTGATCGTTAATGCTCTTCGTAAACTTGAGTCTGCTGGGATTATTGAAAGTCGCTCACTTGGAATGAAGGGAACCTACCTTAAGGTCTTGATTTCAGATATTTTTGAAGAAGTGAAGAAAAGAGATTACTAATGACTAAGGCTTTGATTTCGATTGATTATACAGAAGATTTTGTGGCTGATAGTGGAAAATTGACAGCAGGTGCTCCAGCTCAGGCAATTTCAGATGCCATTGGCAAGGTGACTCGGTTGGCTTTTGAAAGAGGAGATTACATCTTCTTTACCATCGATGCTCATGAAGAAAACGATTGTTTCCATCCAGAAAGTAAATTATTTCCTCCTCATAATTTGATTGGGACTAGTGGGCGTAATTTATACGGAGATTTGGGAACCTTTTATCAAGAGCATGGTTCAGACAGTCGTGTCTTTTGGATGGATAAACGCCATTACTCAGCATTTTCAGGGACTGACCTGGATATCCGCTTGAGAGAGCGTAGAATTTCAACAGTTATCTTAACAGGAGTCTTGACGGATATCTGTGTCCTGCATACAGCTATAGATGCCTATAATCTAGGGTATGACATCGAGATTGTTAAACCAGCCGTTGCTTCCATCTGGCCTGAAAATCATCAATTTGCCCTAGGTCATTTCAAAAACACACTTGGAGCTAAGTTAGTAGATGAAAATCTAAATGAACTTTCTGAGTAATTTGGTTGATGAAATGAAAAAAATTGAAAAAAAGTGTTGACAAGCATCCCAAAAGTTGATATACTAGTAAAGTAATCGACGCGGGGATGGCGGAATTGGCAGACGCGCAGGACTAAGGATCCTGTGACCGCTTTAGGTCGTGAGGGTTCAAGTCCCTCTCTCCGCATAGGATAAGAGTTAGCTGAGGCTAGCTCTTTTTTTATCTAATTTACGTAGAGCAAAAAATTTTTGCTCTTTTTTTGGATTTCATAAACATTTCATATTTGGATTTTATAATAGTCTTACAAATATGGAGGTGACAAATGAATCCAATCCAAAGAGCTTGGGCTTATGTCAGTAGAAAACGACTGAGAAGTTTTATTTTATTTCTGATTTTATTGGTCCTATTGGCTGGAATTTCAGCCTGTTTGACTCTGATGAAGTCCAACAAAACAGTGGAAACCAATCTTTACAAATCGCTCAACACATCTTTTTCTATTAAGAAGATAGAAAATGGACAGACTTTTAAGTTGTCGGACTTATCATCCGTGAGCAAGATTAAGGGGCTGGAAAATGTCTCTCCTGAACTTGAGACGGTCGCAAAACTGAAAGACAAGGAAGTAGTGACTGGTGAGCAGAGCGTAGAACGTGATGACTTGTCAGCTGCGGACAAGAACTTGGTTAGCTTAACGGCTCTTGAGGATTCATCCAAAGATGTGACCTTTACTAGCTCGGCTTTCAACCTAAAAGAAGGTCGACACCTCCAAAAAGGAGATTCCAAGAAAATCCTTATCCACGAAGAGTTGGCCAAGAAGAACGGTCTTTCTCTTCATGACAAGATTGGCTTGGATGCTGGTCAGTCCGAATCTGGTAAAGGGCAAATAGTAGAGTTTGAGATTGTCGGCATTTTTGCTGGTAAGAAACAAGAGAAATTTACAGGTTTGTCTTCTGACTTCAGTGAAAATCAGGTCTTTACAGACTATGAAAGTAGCCAGACCCTTCTGGGAAATAGTGAAGCTCAAGTCAGTGCAGCGCGCTTCTATGTAGAAAATCCTAAGGAAATGGACGGACTCATGAAGCAGGTGGAAAACTTGGCCTTGGAAAATCAAGGCTACCAAGTTGAGAAGGAAAACAAGGCCTTTGAACAAATCAAAGACTCAGTTGCAACCTTCCAAACCTTCCTAACCATCTTCCTTTATGGGATGTTGATAGCAGGAGCAGGGGCCTTAATTCTTGTTTTGTCTCTCTGGTTGAGAGAAAGGGTCTACGAAGTGGGAATTTTACTTGCACTTGGGAAAGGCAAGAGCTCGATCTTCCTACAATTCTGTTTAGAGGTAGTTTTGGTGTCGCTTGGAGCTTTGCTTCCAGCATTTGTTGCAGGAAATGCCATCACATCCTATCTACTCCAAACTCTACTAGCAAGTGGAGATCAGGCAGCCCTACAAGACACGCTAGCCAAAGCAAACAGTTTATCAACCAGCATCTTATCTTTTGCAGAATCCTATGTTTTTCTAGTTCTGCTTAGTTGCTTGTCTGTAGCCCTTTGTTTCCTATTTTTATTTAGAAAATCGCCTAAAGAAATTTTATCATCTATTAGTTAAGAAGGAGAAATCATGACTTTATTACAATTACAAGATGTTACCTACCGTTATAAGAACACTGCTGAAGCAGTCCTATATCAGATCAATTATAATTTTGAACCCGGGAAATTTTACAGTATTATTGGTGAGTCAGGAGCAGGAAAATCCACACTCTTGTCCCTACTTGCTGGTCTAGATAGTCCTGTTGAAGGTTCTATACTTTTCCAAGGAGAGGACATTCGTAAGAAGGGCTATTCTTACCATCGCATGCACCATATTTCTCTGGTCTTTCAAAATTATAATTTGATAGATTATCTTTCTCCACTGGAAAATATCCGCTTGGTCAATAAAAAGGCAAGCAAGGATACGCTCCTTGAGCTTGGTTTGGATGAAAGTCAGATCAAGCGGAATGTTCTCCAGTTATCAGGTGGTCAACAACAACGTGTTGCCATTGCACGTAGTTTGGTATCAGAAGCTCCAGTTATTCTAGCTGATGAGCCAACAGGAAATTTGGACCCTAAAACTGCTGGAGATATTGTCGAACTGCTCAAATCACTTGCCCAGAAAACAGGTAAATGTGTCATTGTCGTAACCCACAGCAAAGAAGTGGCACAAGCGTCAGATATTACACTTGAGTTGAAGGACAAGAAACTGACTGAAACTCGCAATACGACGAAATAATATGAGCTTTTTCTGTTAGAACTATAAAATAGAACAACATCTAGAAAGGGAACCTATGTTACACAACGCATTTGCCTATGTTACAAGGAAGTTTTTCAAATCGATTGTCATCTTCCTGATTATTCTCCTCATGGCGAGCTTGAGTTTGGTCGGCTTGTCAATCAAGGGAGCTACTGCCAAGGCTTCTCAGGAGACATTTAAAAATATCACCAACAGCTTCTCCATGCAGATTAACCGTCGCGTCAATCAAGGTACGCCACGTGGTGCTGGGAATATTAAGGGTGAAGATATCAAAAAAATCACCGAAAACAAGGCCATCGAGTCTTATGTTAAACGCATCAACGCTATCGGAGATTTGACTGGCTATGAACTCATCGAGACGCCAGATACCAAGAAAAATCTGACACCTGACCGTGCCAAACATTTTGGAAGTAGCTTGATGATTACAGGTGTCAATGACTCCTCTAAAGAAGACAAGTTTGTCTCTGGTTCTTATAAGTTGGTCGAAGGTGAGCACATAACCAACGACGACAAGGACAAGATCCTCCTGCACAAGGACTTGGCAGCCAAACACGGCTGGAAAGTAGGGGACAAGGTTAAACTGGACTCCAATGTCTACGACGCAGACAATGAAAAAGGTGCTAAGGAAACAGTTGAAGTGACAATCAAGGGACTCTTTGATGGTCACAATAAGTCGGCAGTGACTTACTCACAAGAACTCTATGAAAATACAGCTATTACAGACATTCACACTGCTGCAAAACTTTATGGATACACAGAAGACACAGCTATTTATGGGGACGCAACCTTCTTTGTAACAGCGGACAAGAACTTGGATGATGTTATGAAAGAGTTGAATGGTATCAGCGGTATCAACTGGAAGAGCTATACACTCGTTAAGAGCTCATCTAACTACCCAGCTCTTGAGCAATCCATCTCTGGTATGTACAAGATGGCCAATCTCCTCTTCTGGGGTAGCTTGAGCTTCTCAGTCCTTCTTCTTGCTCTCTTGCTCAGCCTTTGGATCAACGCCCGTCGCAAGGAGGTGGGAATCCTCCTCTCTATCGGTCTCAAGCAGGCAAGTATCTTGGGGCAATTTATCACCGAATCCATCTTGATTGCCATCCCTGCTCTTGTTTCTGCTTACTTCCTAGCCAACTATACAGCTCGTGCAATCGGAAACACTGTTCTTGCCAATGTAACTTCTGGTGTTGCCAAACAGGCTAACAAGGCTGCTCAAGCCTCTAACCTTGGTGGAGGTGCAGAAGTAGATGGCTTTAGCAAGACCTTATCGAGCCTAGACATTTCTATTCAGACATTGGACTTTATCATTGTCTTTGTCCTTGCCTTGGTTCTAGTGGTTCTAGTTATGGCGCTTGCTTCAAGCAATCTCCTTAGAAAACAACCAAAAGAGCTCTTGCTGGATGGCGAATAAGTTTGAAAAAATGATTCTGGAAATAGAGAAAGCATCTTGTTTTTCTATTCAAGAATGGTGGATAGAGAATGGCTATTTAACAATACAAAATAGAGCTGAAAGCAGTGGTGAAAATCATTGCTTTCAGTTGCTTTCCTTGTACTTTAGTACTTAAATATGATATACTAAAGTTATGGAATTTATTAGAAAGGGGTTTCACAACTTATATATGGAATTGTGCATAAAAATCTATAGAAATCTTATCTTGAAAATAGATAGATAAATCTGTAGAAGCCTATCCATATCGCAAACATAGGCTAGTAGACCTAGGCAGGGTATACTTTGGAAAATATAGAATAGTGAGGAAAAATAAACATTATGAGACAAACAAATGTTAGAGGAAGCTTGTCCCTCCGTGGTTTTAGAAAATTGAGAACTGGTGCAATTGTTGCGACAGGTGTGATTCTACTAGGTCTGGGCTTTTTAGCTCCAACTGTATCAGCTAATGAACAAGATGGTGTCTGGGTAGCCAGAACAGTTGCAGAAGTAAAAGCTGATATTCAAAATATAAACAATTTATCACACTACACAATTAAGTGGGGAGATACACTGAGTGCTATTAGTGGGGCAACGGGGCTATCTGTTGATAGTTTGGTTGAGATAAATCGTATTGCAAATAGAGATTTGATTTTTGCTAATAATAAATTGTATTTTAGCGAAGAAGCTTTTCTAAAAGATGGAAATACAGAAGTAAAAAGACAGCAAGTGTCGATTGATAATTCTGGTAGCCGTCAAAGTTATGAAGTTGAAACAAAGACAGATACTGTAACTGGAGAGCAAACTACTACTGTTAAACAAACGACACCAGTAGTTGTGGAAACACCAGCAGTATCAGCACCGAAATCAGAAACCTCAGTCTCAGTTGCGCCGAAAGAAGAGACTCCATCGACACCAGCGCCAAAAGTGGAAGAGCCAGCAACACCAGCACCGAAAGAAGAGACTCCATCGACACCAGCGCCAAAAGTGGAAGAGCCATCGACACCAGCGCCAAAAGCGGAAGAGCCAGTGACACCGGCACCGAAAGAAGAGACTCCATCGACACCAGCGCCGAAAGAAGAGACTCCAGCAACACCAGAGCCAAAAGCGGAAGAGCCATCGACACCAGCGCCAAAAGCGGAAGAGCCATCGACACCGGCACCGAAAGAAGAGACTCCATCGACACCAGCGCCAAAAGTGGAAGAGCCATCGACACCAGCGCCAAAAGTGGAAGAGCCATCGACACCAGCGCCAAAAGCGGAAGAGCCAGTGACACCGGCACCGAAAGAAGAGACTCCATCGACACCAGCACCGAAAGAAGAGACTCCATCGACACCAGCGCCAAAAGTGGAAGAGCCAGCAACACCAGCACCGAAAGAAGAGACTCCATCGACACCAGCGCCAAAAGCGGAAGAGCCAGCAACACCAGCGCCGAAAGAAGAGACTCCATCGACACCAGCGCCGAAAGAAGAGACTCCATCGACACCAGCGCCAAAAGTGGAAGAGCCAGCAACACCAGCGCCGAAAGAAGAGACTCCAGCAACACCAGAGCCAAAAGCGGAAGAGCCATCGACACCGGCACCGAAAGAAGAGACTCCAGCAACACCAGCGCCAAAAGCGGAAGAGCCAGTAACTCCAGAACCGAAAACTGAAGAAGAAAAGTTATTAGAGGAAACTAAACAGGATAGCATAAGAGAAAATATTGATGCAGTTGTTAATATTAAACTAGCGGAAATTGAAAAGATTGAAAATCCAGATGAAAAAGAAAAATTAAAAGAAAAATTATATGAGTTAAGAAAGAATGCAGTAGATGACATTAAAAATGCTAAAGATGAAGAAGAGGCATTAATACTTACAGAAAAACATCAAAATATAATTAATTCTCTTGAAATATCTGGTGAAAAATATACAAAACCAAATTTTGATAAAGATAATTTATCAAATGGACGTAATGATGGAACTACGATTGAAGGTGGTAGTACAGCAATAGGACATGGTTCAGGAGAAGCACCTTCAGGAGCAACGCAACCAGCCTCAGCAGAAGGGACAGATAACTCATCAGCACCAACAGCACAACCACAACCAGAAACAACATCATCAGGGACTTCAAGTTTTAGAAATGCTCCATCAGTTCAAGCAAGAGCAAGAAGAGTAGCACGTTCAACATCAGAACCAGATGGAACTGTAAATATTAGCTATAACTTCGCTGGAATGCCAGATATTCATGGTTTCCTATCTGACCCAGGAGAAGATAACACTGTTACAATTCCTGCTGGAACGAGTGAAGCACAGGCAAAAGAATTAGTAAAAGAAAAAATTCAAGCCAAGATAAAAGACCTAGCTGCTAGAGGGTATTATGTGAAAAATGACATTATTTTTGAACAAGATACTACTGTGAAAAATTATAACTACGTTGTCACATTCACTAAGGAGGCTACAGGAACTTCAGGTTTCAGAATGGCTCCAGCAGTTCAACCACGCGCTAGCAGAAATCGTAGAAGTCTAGAACAGCCAGCTCCTCAAAAGGTCAAAGTAAATGTATTTTATAACTTTGATAAAATGAAAGATATTGCAGGTTTTCTGGGAGATATCAATGGAACTCCTCTTGAAATCGCGGAAGGTTCAACAGATGATCAAGTAAAAGCAGCAGTCAAGAACCAAGTTGATGCCAAGAAAGAGGAATTACGTAAACGTGGTTATACTGTTAAAGAAGACTATCTCTCTAAAAATAATGGAAAAGATTATAACTACGTTGTCACATTCACTAAGGAGGCTACAGGAACTTCAGGTTTCAGAATGGCTCCAGCAGTTCAACCGCGCGCTAGCAGAAATCGTAGAAGTCTAGAACAGCCAGCTCCTCAAAAGGTCAAAGTAAATGTATTTTATAACTTTGATAAAATGAAAGATATTGCAGGTTTCCTAGGAGATATCAATGGAACTTCTCTTGAAATCGCGGAGGGTTTATCAACTGAACAGGTGAAAGCAGCGGTCAAGAGCCAAGTTGATGCTAAGAAAGAAGAGTTGAGCAAACGTGGCTATACTTTCAAAGAGGACTATGTCTATCAAGCTAATGGGAAAGATTATAACTACGTTGTAACATTTTCAAAAGCAACTAAATAATTTTCATTCCATAGGGAGTGAAATGTGAGCAGAGAGAGCGATAGGCTCTCTTTGTTTTATCTAGTAGCAAGTTTCTTAAAGACAAAAGGCCAATAAGAGATTATAATAAATAGAGTAGGTATTTATTCTAAGAAAAATAAAAAAAGAGAGCAGTTAAAGTATGAAAATTTTAATTGTAGAAGATGAAGAGATGATCCGTGAGGGGGTCAGTGACTATTTGACGGATTGCGGTTACGAAACTATTGAGGCGGCAGACGGTCAAGAAGCCTTAGAAAAATTTTCCAACTATGAAGTAGCCTTGGTTTTACTGGATATCCAGATGCCCAAGCTCAATGGTCTAGAAGTCCTATCTGAGATTCGTAAAATCAGTCAGGTTCCTGTCTTGATGCTGACCGCTTTTCAGGATGAGGAATACAAGATGAGTGCTTTTGCTTCTCTGGCAGATGGCTATCTGGAAAAACCTTTTTCTCTGTCCCTCTTAAAAGTGAGGGTAGACGCGATTTTCAAGCGCTATTATGATACGGGACGAATCTTCTCCTATAAGGATACCAAGGTGGACTTTGAGAGCTACAGTGCCAGCCTAGCAGGTCAAGAAGTGGCTGTTAATGCTAAAGAGTTGGAAATTTTGGACTATCTGGTGAAAAATGAAGGAAGGGCATTGACTCGATCTCAGATAATCGATGCCGTATGGAAAGCGACAGATGAGGTTCCCTTTGACCGTGTCATTGATGTTTATATCAAGGAACTGCGGAAAAAGCTAGACTTGGATTGCATCCTCACTGTGCGCAATGTTGGTTATAAATTGGAGCGAAAATGAAACGAACAGGTTTATTTACAAAGATATTTATCTATACCTTCTCGATATTTAGTGTTCTGGTTATCTGCCTTCATTTGGCTATTTATTTTCTTTTTCCTTCGACTTATCTGAGTCATCGTCAGGAAACCATTGGTCAGAAAGCGACAGCCATTGCCCAGTCCCTAGAAGGTAAGGATAGGCAGAATATCGAGCAAGTCTTAGACTTGTATTCTCAGACTAGTGATATCAAGGGGACCGTCAAGGGCGAGATGACCGAGGACAAGTTAGAAGTAAAGGACAGCCTTCCTCTGGATACAGATCGCCAGACAACCTCTCTTTTTATCGAGGAGCGCGAGGTGAAAACGCAGGACGGTGGTACCATGACTCTCCAGTTTTTAGCGTCCATGGATTTGCAAAAGGAAGCAGAGCAAATCAGTCTCCAGTTTCTTCCCTATACCTTGCTGGCATCCTTTCTGATTTCCCTTTTGGTAGCCTATATCTATGCTCGGACCATTGTTGCCCCGATTTTGGAAATCAAGCGAGTAACTCGTAGAATGATGGAACTGGATGCCCAAGTGCGATTGCACGTGGATTCTAGGGATGAGATTGGTGATCTCAAGGAACAAATCAATAGCCTCTACCAGCATCTTTTGACTGTCATTGCGGACTTGCATGACAAGAATGAAGCTATTCTCCAGCTGGAAAAGATGAAGGTCGAATTCCTACGAGGGGCTTCCCATGAACTGAAAACACCCTTAGCTAGTTTGAAAATCCTGATTGAAAACATGAAAGAAAATATCGGTCGTTATAAGGATAGAGACCGCTATCTGGGAGTAGCCTTAGGAATTGTGGATGAGCTCAATCACCACGTTCTCCAGATACTTTCTCTCTCTTCTGTGCAGGAATTGCGAGATGATAGGGAAATAATAGATCTCCTCCAGATGACGCAAAGTCTAGTTCAAGATTATTCTTTGCTAGCAAAGGAGAGAGAACTTCAGATTGACAATAGTTTGAACCACCAGCAGGCTTATCTAAATCCATCTGTGATGAAATTAATCCTGTCTAATCTCATCAGCAATGCTATCAAGCACTCCATTCCAGGCGGCTTGGTCCGCATCGGAGAGAGAGAAGGGGAACTTTTTATCGAGAATAGCTGTAGTCCTGAAGAACAAGAAAAACTGGCTCAGTCTTTTTCTGATAATGCTAGTCGCAAGGCCAAGGGTTCTGGGATGGGGCTCTTTGTGGTCAAAAGTCTATTAGAACATGAAAAATTACCTTATCGTTTTGAGATGCAGGAGAATCGTTTGACTTTCTTTATAGCTTTTCCAAAAGTCGCTCAAGACTAGGGATGGAAAGGGTTTACATAGATGAAGCTAGAAGAAATTCAATCGAAACTGCGGGAAAAACTAGATTTTTTTGTCAAAAAGTGATAAAATGAACAATGTAAATGGGATGACCCATAAAAATATACAGGAGGCCTGATAAAATGGCAATCGTTTCAGCAGAAAAATTTGTCCAAGCAGCTCGTGACAACGGTTATGCAGTTGGTGGATTTAACACAAACAACCTTGAGTGGACTCAAGCTATCTTGCGCGCAGCAGAAGCTAAAAAAGCTCCAGTTTTGATCCAAACTTCAATGGGTGCTGCTAAATACATGGGTGGTTACAAAGTTGCTCGCAACTTGATCGCTAACCTTGTTGAATCAATGGGTATCACTGTACCAGTAGCTATCCACCTTGACCACGGTCACTACGAAGATGCACTTGAGTGTATCGAAGTTGGTTACACTTCAATCATGTTTGACGGTTCACACCTTCCAGTTGAAGAAAACCTTAAATTGGCTAAAGAAGTTGTTGAAAAAGCACACGCTAAAGGTATCTCAGTAGAAGCTGAAGTTGGTACTATCGGTGGTGAAGAAGACGGAATCATCGGTAAAGGTGAATTGGCTCCAATCGAAGACGCTAAAGCAATGGTTGCAACTGGTATTGACTTCTTGGCAGCTGGTATCGGTAACATCCACGGTCCTTACCCAGCAAACTGGGAAGGTCTTGACCTTGACCACTTGCAAAAATTGACAGAAGCTCTTCCAGGATTCCCAATCGTATTGCACGGTGGATCAGGTATTCCTGATGAGCAAATCCAAGCAGCTATCAAACTTGGTGTTGCGAAAGTTAACGTTAACACTGAATGCCAAATCGCATTCGCTAACGCAACTCGTAAATTTGCTCGTGACTACGAAGCAAACGAAGCAGAATACGACAAGAAAAAACTCTTCGACCCACGTAAATTCTTGGCTGACGGTGTAAAAGCTATCCAAGCATCAGTTGAAGAACGTATCGACGTATTCGGTTCAGAAGGTAAAGCTTAATCTGGTTGAACAATACAGATGAAACCTACCCATTGGGTGGGTTTTTTGGTGTGGGAATATATTGTAGAAGAACCAATCTTAAGTTGCTAAAAGATTCTATTTTTTGTACAATAATGCTATGAAAAAACTAAAACAATGTAGTCTTGCCTTTCTTAGTTTCATTCTTTTGTTTCTAGCGGCTACATTCATCTTTCACCGTATCAGTTTGGAAAAAGAACAAGCCTCACTGACACCTATGGGACAACAAGTTCTCGTCGATGGACATCAAATAAATGTTTACGTTGAAGGGAATGGTCCTGAGACTATAGTAGTTCTCTCAGGTGCTAGTATTGCTTCTCCTATATTGGACTTTAAAGAAGTATCGGAATCCTTATCGAAACGGTATAAGGTAGTCATCGTGGAGCGAGCAGGATATGGTTATAGTGATGATAACAATCATTCAAGAGATGTGATGGAGGTTTTGTCTGAGACACGTCAAGCTCTTTCACAAGCAAATGTCAAAGGTCCTTTTATCATTTTGTCTCATTCCATGGCTAGTCTTGAGAGTTTAGCTTGGCAGGAAAAATATCCTGATGAAGTGAAAACCTTGGTTGGGTTAGATTGGGCACTGCCATCTAGTTATGAGAATTTAAAGCAAAATCAGGCCTTAATCACTGTGGCATTTTGGAGTAGCAAGATTGGCTTATTACGCTACTTCCCTGAGTCCTTTTATATAAAAAATCCAACTCTGATCGAAAGTGAACGAAAACAATATAAACTTCTAGCTTATAAGCAGTTGATGTCACAAGCTATGCTTCATGAATCCCAAACGGTAAAGGAAAATGCCAAGAAAGTTCCCTCAAGCATCAATCTGAAAATTCCCACCTTACTACTGGTGTCTAACGGTCAAGGCACTAATTTTGGTCAATCAGAATGGCAGCATTTTGCAGAGGAATTTGTGAGTGACCAGCCTAATGTGAAAGTCATATATATGGATGTACCACACGACCTTTATCATTATCAAAGCGATGCTATTGTTTCTCGCATTAAAGAATTTTTAGAGAATAATTGAGGGCTTAAAAATCCAATGAGACTGATGATAATAATTGAAAGGTAATGACTTATGAATAATTCTTATATTTTACTTAGACATGCTCAATCAAGATTTTCAAGTGATGATTTTAATAGAACTTTGTCAGAAAAAGGATTTTCATCTCTTGACCAGTTAGAGTTTTTGAATTCTTTTAATATTGATTATTATTTTTCTAGTCCTTATAAACGAGCATTTGAAACGATTAATAGTTCGCCAATTCAATTTGATAAAATAGTTCTTGATAATCGGTTACGAGAGCGAAAATTATCTTCAACCTTTATAAAAGATTCTGAGTTTGAAGACAGTATTAAATATTTATGGCAAAATCCCAGTGAATCTCTTTCAGAAGGGGAATCAAATCAAGATGCACTAGCTAGAGTACTAAATTTCTTAATGGAATTGGAAGAGAGATACTCAGAAAAAACGATTTTACTTAGTTCACACGGGAATTTGATAGGAATACTACTACATCACTTTGATTCCAGTTTTGATTATGAAAAATGGGAGCAGATGACCTTTCCAGATTGTTTTCTAATTGATAGAAATGGGATTGTGAAAAGAATTATGAAAGATTAGTTCTTTGATTAATAGTGAATCATATAGATCAAAATAGTTTGCTTTTTATAATTAGTAGCCTGCCCCTAAGTGCAGGTTTTTTGATGTTTTCAGAAAACTATTAAGCCATGATTTTTGATTAAAAATATCACTTTAAGAGAGAAATCTCAAATTTCATAAATTTTAGGCAAACGCTTGCATTCTGTTTTTTATTGGACTATAATAGGTTGGTATAAAGCCTTCTGTAATAATAGAATTGAGAAGGTGTAGAAAGTAAGGATTTAGAATATTTGTAGTCAAAAGACAATGTTGCTATTCCTTACATAGGGAGATAGATATGGCAATGATAGAAGTGGAACATCTTCAGAAAAATTTTGTGAAGACTGTTAAGGAACCGGGCTTGAAGGGGGCTTTGCGCTCCTTTATTCATCCTGAAAAGCAGACCTTTGAAGCGGTCAAGGATTTGACCTTTGAGGTCCCAAAAGGACAAATTTTAGGATTTATCGGGGCCAATGGTGCTGGGAAGTCGACAACCATTAAAATGCTGACTGGGATTTTGAAACCGACATCTGGTTTTTGTCGGATTAACGGCAAGATTCCTCAGGATAATCGTCAAGATTATGTCAAGGATATTGGAGTGGTTTTTGGACAACGCACCCAGCTATGGTGGGATTTGGCCCTGCAAGAGACCTACACGGTTTTAAAAGAGATTTATGATGTGCCAGACTCGCTCTTTCATAAGCGCATGGACTTTTTGAATGAAGTCTTGGATTTGAAGGACTTTATCAAGGATCCTGTGAGAACTCTTTCGCTGGGACAACGGATGCGGGCGGATATTGCAGCTTCCTTGCTTCACAATCCTAAAGTTCTCTTTTTAGATGAACCGACCATTGGTTTGGACGTTTCGGTCAAGGACAATATTCGTCGAGCTATCACCCAAATCAATCAAGAGGAAGAAACAACCATTCTCTTGACAACTCATGACCTGAGCGATATTGAGCAACTCTGTGATCGGATCTTTATGATTGATAAGGGGCAGGAGATTTTTGATGGAACGGTGAGCCAACTCAAGGAGACCTTTGGCAAGATGAAGACTCTCTCCTTTGAACTGCTACCAGGTCAAAGTCATCTCGCTTCTCACTATGAAGGCCTGCCTGATATGAGCATTGATAGACAAGGAAATAGCCTCAACATTGAATTCGATAGTTCACGCTACCAGTCAGCTGACATTATCAAGCAAACCCTGTCTGATTTTGAAATCCGCGACTTGAAGATGATGGATACGGATATCGAGGACATTATACGTCGCTTCTACCGAAAGGAGCTCTAAGATGGCCAAATTGTGGAGACGTTATAAACCCTTTATTAATGCAGGGATTCAGGAGCTGATTACCTATCGAGTCAACTTTATTCTCTATCGGATTGGCGATGTCATGGGTGCTTTTGTGGCTTTTTATCTCTGGAAGGCTGTATTTGATTCTTCGCAAGAGTCCTTGATTCAGGGCTTTAGTATGGCAGATATCACCCTCTACATCATTATGAGTTTTGTGACCAATCTTCTGACTAGATCCGATTCGTCCTTTATGATTGGGGAGGAGGTCAAGGATGGCTCTATTATCATGCGCTTGTTGAGACCAGTGCATTTTGCAGCCTCCTATCTTTTCACTGAGCTTGGTTCCAAGTGGTTGATTTTTATCAGCGTTGGACTGCCATTTTTAAGTGTCATTGTTTTGATGAAAATCGTATCTGGGCAAGGGATGGTAGAAGTGCTGGGATTAACTGTCCTTTATCTTTTTAGCTTAACGCTAGCCTACCTGATCAACTTTTTCTTTAATATCTGCTTTGGTTTTTCTGCCTTTGTATTTAAAAATCTTTGGGGTTCCAATCTACTCAAGACTTCCATAGTGGCCTTTATGTCTGGAAGTTTGATTCCCTTGGCTTTCTTTCCAAAGGTTGTTTCAGATATTCTGTCCTTCCTGCCTTTTTCATCCTTGATTTACACTCCGGTCATGATTATCGTTGGGAAATACGATACCAATCAGATTCTTCAGGCGCTCGCTTTGCAGTTTTTCTGGCTCTTAGTGATGGTGGGCTTGTCTCAGTTGATTTGGAAACGAGTCCAGTCCTTTATTACCATTCAAGGAGGTTAGTATGAAAAAATATCAACGCATGCATCTGATTTTTATCAGACAATACATCAAGCAAATCATGGAATACAAGGTGGATTTTGTAGTTGGTGTTCTGGGAGTATTTCTGACTCAAGGCTTGAATCTCTTGTTTCTTAATGTACTCTTTCAACACATCCCTTCGCTAGAAGGTTGGACCTTTCAAGAGATTGCCTTTATCTATGGATTTTCCTTAATTCCAAAGGGATTAGATCATCTCTTTTTTGACAATCTCTGGGCTTTAGGTCAACGACTAGTTCGAAAAGGGGAGTTTGACAAGTATCTGACTCGTCCTATCAATCCTCTCTTTCACATCCTCGTTGAGACCTTTCAGATTGATGCCTTGGGTGAACTTTTGGTCGGTGGAATCTTACTAGCGACAACGGTGACTAGCATTACTTGGACTCTTTCAAAATTCCTGATTTTCCTAGTCTGTATTCCTTTTGCGACCTTGATCTATACTTCCTTGAAAATAGCGACTGCCAGTATCGCTTTTTGGACCAAGCAGTCAGGAGCAATGATTTACATCTTCTATATGTTCAATGACTTTGCCAAGTACCCGATTTCGATTTACAATTCGCTCCTTCGATGGTTGATTAGCTTTATCGTGCCATTTGCCTTTACGGCCTATTATCCTGCTAGCTATTTCTTACAGGACAAGGATGTGTTCTTTAACATCGGAGGTTTGATGTTGATTTCCCTTGTCTTCTTTGTCATTTCCCTTAAACTTTGGGATAGGGGTTTAGATGCCTACGAAAGTGCGGGTTCTTAGCATAGATGTTATCAAAGCCTTGTCTCAGGACAGGCTTTTTTTAATAGAGATGAAAATTTCTTGACACCTATTCTCAGAGTGCTATACTGTATGTGTAATCGCCGATTTAGCTCAGTTGGTAGAGCAAGAGAGTCGTAAAGTCTAGGTCACAGGTGAACATATGACTGAGGATTTGAAAAGTTAGATATGTAGAAGATAACCGTTAAGTCTTATTCTTAGCGGTTATTTATATTGTTTAATAGCGCTGATATTTCATCAATGATATTTGACTTTGTGATGTTGCTAGTGCTTTAATTTGATTGCTACTATTTTTGATGGTGTGAATGTTCTGATAATGTACCCCAGCTAACTACGAAAGTTTTTGACTCTATATTTTTAATGTGTGTTAAAAAAAAAATTAATGCATGTTAATTTTTCTTGACTTAAATTTTTTTAATTGATATACTATTTTTCAGAGAGCTAACAATTATATATAAATGTACTACTCTATTTCCTAGATGATACTTAGTAAAACTTTTTATAACAAAGGCTAGCAAAGTTAAAGTTTTCTATCTATTGGAAGTTAAATAAATATGTAAGGAATTAAAATGAAAAAAAGTACAGTATTGTCATTAACCACAGCTGCAGTTATTTTAGCAGCATATGTCCCTAATGAGGTAATCCTAGCAGATACACCTAGTTCTGAAGATACTTTAAATATCTCTGATAAAGAAAAAGTAGTAGTAGAGAAGGAAACAGAGAATAAAGAGAGAGATGAAAATATTCATAATGCTATAGAAACTTCAAAGGATATTGAAGAGAAGAAAACAACGGTTATTGAGGAAAAAGAAGTTGTTAGTAAAGAATCTGTGATAGATAACAAAACTAGCAATGAAGAAAAAATCAAAGAAGAAAATTCCAATCAATCCCAAGAAGATAAAGCGGACTCGTCTGCAAGGAAAGACCCAGAAAGTCCCAAAAAAGAGGATAAACTTGTCTATATTGCTGAATTTAAAGATAAAGAATCTGGAGAAAAAGCAATCAAGGAATTATCAAATCTTAAGGATACAAAAGTTTTATATACTTATGATACGGTTTTTAATGGTGTTGCAATAGAAACAACTCCAGATAATCTGGACAAAATTAAACTAATAGAAGGTATTTCATCGATTGAACGATCACAAAAAGTCCAACCAATGATGAATCATGCTAGAAAGGAAATTGGAGTTGAAGAGGCAATTGATTACCTAAAGTCTATCAATGCTCCATTTGGTAAAAATTTTGATGGTCGGGGTATGGTCATTTCAAATATCGATACCGGGACAGATTATAGGCATAAGGCCATGAGGATTGATGATGATGCTAAAGGCTCAATGAGATTCAAAAAAGAAGACTTAAAAGGTACTGATAAAAATTTCTGGTTGAGTGATAAAATCCCTCATGCTTTCAATTATTATAATGGTGGTAAAATTACTGTAGAAAAAGCTGATGATGGAAGCGATTATTTTGATCCACATGGGATGCATATTGCAGGGATTCTTGCGGGAAATGATACTGAAAAAGATATTAAAAACTTTAACGGAATAGATGGAATTGCTCCTAATGCACAGATCTTCTCTTATAAAATGTACTCTGACGCAGGATCTGGCTTCGCAGGAGATGAAACAATGTTTCATGCTATTGAAGATTCCATCAAACACAACGTTGATGTTGTTTCGGTATCATCTGGTTTTACAGGAACAGGTCTTGTAGGTGAGAAATATTGGGAAGCTATTAGAGCGTTAAGAAAAGCAGGCATTCCAATGGTTGTAGCTACGGGTAACTATGCGACTTCTGCTTCAAGTTCTTCATGGGATTTAGTAGCAAATAATAATCTGAAAATGACCGACACTGGAAATGTAACGCGAACTGCAGCACATGAAGATGCGATAGCGGTCGCATCTGCTAAAAATCAAACAGTTGAGTTTGATAAAGTCAACATAGGTGGAGAAAGTTTTAAATACAGAAATATAGGGGCCTTTTTCGATAAGAATAAAATCACAACAAATGAAGATGGTTCAAAAGCTCCTGATAAATTGAAATTTGTATATATAGGCAAAGGTCAAGATCAAGATTTGATAGGATTGGATCTTAAGGGCAAAATTGCAGTAATGGATAGAATTTATACCAAGGATTTAAAAGATGCTTTTAAAAGAGCTACGGATAAGGGCGCACGTGGCATTATGGTTGTAAATACTGTCAATTACTACAATAGAGATAATTGGACAGAGCTTCCAGCTATGGGATATGAGGAGGATGAAGGAACTACTAGTCAAGTATTTTCAATTTCAGGAGATGATGGTGTAAAGCTATGGAACATGATTAGTCCTGATAAAAAAACTGAAGTTAAAAGAAATAATAAGGAAGATTTCAAAGATAAATTGGAGCAATACTATCCAATCGATATGGCAAGCTATAATTCTAATAAACCGAATGTAGGTGACGAAAAAGAGATTGACTTTAAGTTTGCACCTGACACAGACAAAGAATTGTATAAAGAAGATGTCATAGTTCCAGCAGGATCTACATCTTGGGGACCGAGAACAGATTTGCTTTTAAAGCCTGATGTCTCAGCGCCAGGTAAAAATATTAAATCCACTCTCAATGTCATTAATGGGAAATCAACTTATGGCTATATGTCAGGAACTAGTATGGCAACTCCAATCGTGGCAGCTTCTACTGTTTTGATCAGACCAAAGTTAAAGGAAATGCTTGAAAGACCTGTATTGAAAAATCTTGAGGGAGATGACAAAATAGACCTTACGAGTCTTACAAAAATAGCCCTACAAAATACTGCAAGACCTATGATGGATGCGACTTCTTGGAAAGAAAAAAGCCAATACTTTGCATCACCTAGACAGCAGGGAGCAGGTCTAATTAATGTGGCCAATGCTTTGAGAAATGAAGTCGTAGCGACTTTCAAAAACAAGGATTCTAAAGGTTTGGTAAACTCTTATGGTTCTATTTCTCTTAAAGAAATAAAAGGAGATAAAAAATACTTTACAATTAAGCTTCACAATACATCAAACAGACCTTTGACCTTTAAAGTTTCAGCATCAGCTATAACTACAGATTCTCTAACTGATAGACTAAAACTGGATGAAACATATAAAGACGAAAAATCCCCAGATGGGAAGCAAATTGTTCCAGAAATTCACCCAGAAAAAATCAAAGGAGCAAATATCACATTTGAGCATGACACTTTCACTATAAGCCCAAACTCTAGCTTTGATTTAAATGCGGTTATAAACGTTGGAGAGGCTAAAAATAAAAATAAATTTGTAGAATCATTTATTCATTTTGAGTCAGTGGAAGAAATGGAAGCTCTAAACTCCAACGGGAAGAAAACAAATTTCCAACCTTCTTTATCGATGCCTCTAATGGGATTTGCTGGGGATTGGAATAAAGAACCAATCCTTGATAAATGGGCCTGGGAAGAAGGATCAAAATCAAAAACAATGGAAGGTTATGATGATGATGGTAAACCAAAAATTCCAGGAACCTTAAATAAGGGAATTGGTGGAGAACATGGTATAGATAAATTTAACCCAGCAGGAGTTATACAAAATAGAAAAGATAAAAATACAACATCTCTAGATCAAAATCCAGAATTATTTGCTTTCAATAACGAAGGGATCAACGCACCATCATCAAGTGGTTCTAACATTGCTAAAATTTATCCTTTAGATTCAAATGGAAATCCTCAAGATGCTCAACTTGAGAGAGGATTAACACCTTCTCCACTTGTATTAAGAAGTGCAGAAGAAGGAATGATTTCAATAGTAAATACAAATAAAGAGGGAGAAAATCAAATAGACTTAAAAGTCATTTCGAGAGAACACTTTATTAAAGGAATTTTAAACTCTAAGAGAAATGATGCAAAGGGAATCAAATCTTCTAAACTAAAAGTTTGGGGTGATTTGAAGTGGGATGGACTCATCTATAACCCTAGAGGTCGAGAAGAAAATGCACCAGAAAGTAAGGATAACCAAGATCCTGCTACTAAGATAAGAGGTCAATTTGAACCGATTGCGGAAGGTCAATATTTCTATAAATTTAAATATAGATTAACTAAAGATTATCCATGGCAGGTTTCCTATATTCCTGTAAAAATTGATAACACAGCCCCTAAGATTGTTTCGGTTGATTTTTCAAATCCTGAAAAAATTAAGTTGATTACAAAGGATACTTATCATAAGGTAAAAGATCAGTATAAGAATGAAACGCTATTTGCGAGAGATCAAAAAGAACATCCTGAAAAATTTGACGAGATTGCAAACGAAGTTTGGTATGCTGGCGCCGCTCTTGTTAATGAAGATGGAGAGGTTGAGAAAAATCTTGAAGTAACTTATGCAGGTGAGGGTCAAGGAAGAAATAGAAAACTTGACAAAGACGGAAATACCATTTATGAAATTAATGGTGCAGGAGATTTAAGAGGAAAAATCATTGAAGTCATTGCATTAGATGGCTCTAGCAATTTCACAAAGATTCATAGAATTAAATTTGATGATCATGCTGATGAAAAGGGGATGATTTCCTACTATCTAGTAGATCCTGATCAAGATTCATCTAACTACCAAAAGCTTGGCGAGATTGCCGAATCTAAATTTAAAAATTTAGAAAATAGAAAAGAGGATAGTCTTAAAAAAGATACAACTGAGGAAGAAAATCATCAAGACAATGAAGAGTCTATCGAAGAAAAATCTAGCTTGACTATTCATAAAACTATTTCAACAATTAGAGATTTTGAAAGCAAAGACTTAAAGAAACTCATTAAAAAGAAATTTAGAGAAGTTGATGACTTTACAAGTGAAACTGGTAAGAGAACAGAGGAATACGATTATAAATACGATGATAAGGGAAATATCATTGCTTATGACGATGGTAGCGCCTTAGAATATGAAACTGAAAAACTTGACGAAATCAAATCAAAAATTTATGGTGTTCTAAGCCCGTCTAAAGATGGACACTTTGAAATTCTTGGAAAAATCAGTAATGTTTCTAAAAATGCCAAGGTATATTATGGCAATAACTATAAATCTATAGAAATCAAAACGACTAAGTATGATTCCCACTCAAAAACGATGACATTTGATTTATACGCTAATATTAATGATATTGTGGATGGATTAGCTTTTGCAGGAGATATGAGATTCTTTGTTAAAGATGATGATCAGATAAAAGCTGAAACTAAAATTAGAATGCCTGATAAAAATAAGGAAACTAAAGCAGAATATCCGTATGCATCAAGTTATGGGAATGTAATAGAATTAGGAGAAGGAGATCTTTCAAAAAACAAACCAAACAATTTAACGGAAATGGAATCTGGTAAAATCTATTCTGATTCAGAAAAACAACAATATCTGTTAAAAGACAACATCATTCTAAGAAAAGGCTATGCACTAAAAGTGACTACCTATAATCCTGGAAAAACGGATATGTTAGAAGGAAATGGAGTCTATAGCAAGGAAGATATAGCAAAAATACAAAAGACCAATCCTAATCTAAGAGTCCTTTCAGAAAAAATAATTTATACTGATAGTAGAAATGTTGAAGATGGAAGAAGTACTCAAGCTGTATTAATGTCGGCTTTGGACGGCTTTAACATTGTAAGATATCAAGTGTTTACCTTTAAAATGAATGATAAAGGGGAGGCAATCGATAAAGATGGAAATCTTGTAACAGATCCTTCTAAACTTGTATTATTTGGTAAGGATGGTAAAGAGTACACTGGGGAGGATAAATCCAATATAGAAGCTATAAAAGAAGATGGTTCTACGTTATTTATTGATGCAAAACCAGTAAACCTTTCAATGGACAAGAACTACTTTAATCCATCTAAATCTAATAAAATTTATGTACGAAATCCAGAATTTTATTTAAGAGGTAAGATTTCTGATAAGGGTGGTTTTAACTGGGAGTTGAGAGTTAATGAATCGGTTGTAGATAATTATTTAATCTACGGAGATTTACACATTGATAACACTAGAGATTTTAACATTAAGCTTAATGTTAAAGACGGTGACATCATGGACTGGGGAATGAAAGACTATAAAGCAAACGGATTCCCAGATAAGGTAACAGATATGGATGGAAATGTTTATCTTCAAACTGGCTATAGCGATTTGAATGCGAAAGCGGTTGGAGTACACTATCAATTTTTATATGATAATGTTAAACCAGAAGTAAACATTGATCCTAAGGGAAATACTAGTATTGAATATGCTGATGGAAAATCTGTAGTCTTTAACATCAATGATAAAAGAAATAATGGATTCGATGGTGAGATTCAAGACAAACATATTTATGTAAATGGAAAAGAATACAAATCATTTGATGATATTAAACAACTAACAGATAAGACACTAAACATTAAGATTCTTGTAAAAGATTTTGCAAGAAATACAACTGTAAAAGAATTCATTTTAAACAAAGATACGGGAGAGGTGAGCGAACTAAAACCTCAGATGGTAACTGTGACCATTCAAAATGGAAAAGAAATGAGTTCAACGATAGTGTCGGAAGAAGATTTCATTTTACCTGTCTATAAGGGTGAATTAGAAAAAGGCTATCAATTTGATGGCTGGGAAATTTCTGGTGTCGAAGGGAAAAAAGATGCAGGTTATGTTATTAATGTGTCAAAAGATACCCTTATAAAACCTCTATTCAAGAAAATAGAGGAGAAAAAGGAGGAGGAAAATAAACCTACTTTTGATGAATCGAAAAAGAAAGATAACAAACAGGTAAGCCATAGCCAATTAAATCAAAGTCATAGAAAAGAGGACTTACAAAGAGCAAATCATTCACACAAATCTGATTCAACTAAGGATGTCACAGCTACAGTTCCTGTACAAGTAAATTATAGTCAATTAGACGAAAGTCAAAAATCTGATTCAACTAAGGATGTTACAGCTACAGTTCCTGATAAAAATGATAAAAACTTTGAAAATAAGAAGGGAGTTTATCTTAATGAACCAGAGACTATAGCTAATAAACATACCAATATCGATAGTAAATCGGATACTAACAATTCTGATAGATTGCCAAAAACCGGAACAGTTAGAGAAGGTTTTACACCATTCATTGCTGGAATAATGTTTACTGTAGGTGTATTTCTTGGATTGAAGAAAAAAGATTAAGATGAAGACAAAAGCTATAGATGAAAAAATGGTTTATGTACTGAGATGAGATAATTTTAAGGAATTAAGTAGCGTTTGGTTGCTTAATTCCTTTTTATTTGGAAGATAGTTTTCCCCTGTTTCCTTATTTTATCTTAACTATTCAACCACTTAGACCGAGATAGAGACCAGATAGGCAACAGAGCTTGTTCTTGAAACTGGGCTCTGCTATAATGATTTGTGTAAAGGACGTGAGGGGGGCAGTATTAGACAACTCAAGTTCCTAAAAAAGAAATTGGAGATCAAAATGAAAAAATTATTGGGGATTGTATTTTTAGTAGCAGCAGCGATAGTATTGTATTTTGCTTCTGTTGGATGGCCAAGTTTGAATGTTAACCTTTGGTCATTGATTCCAGTAGGCTTGTTCCTCTTTTTCACTCTAGAGAATCTTTTGAAAAAAGACTACAAGGCTAGTCTGATGTGTTTGATTATTGCCTTTATTATTGCCAATGCAATTTTGGAACTTTTGCCAATTTCAAGTGGTTTGGTAATTGGAGCAGGTGTTCTAGCTTGCATTGGTATTGGATTTATCTTTCCTGATAAAGAAGGAAAATAATACTCTTCGAAAATCTCTTCAAACTAAGTCAGCTTCGCCTTGCCGTACTCGAGTACTGTCTGTGGCTAGCTTCCTAGTTTTCTTTTTGATTTTCATTGAGTATAAGAATTATTAAAAAAGATATAAAGAAAAAACACTTCAATCACTGTATTTAGTTTGATTGAGGTGTTTTCGATTTAGTTTTTTATTTCTGAGCCATCAATTCAACAATCATCTCGATATACATGACAAGGGTCACTAAGAATCCTGCACGCCAGAAGAATTTGATGAATTTAGGATAGTAAAAGCTGCGTTTTTTCAGAAGGAAGAAAAAAACGAGAATAATGGCTAGGAGTGAGAGGGCTAGGCCTAGTCTAGGGAGGAAATTATGGGTAAAGGTTTTAGCTGTGATTAGGTAATACTCAAATACCAAGACTGGAAAAGCCAAATCCGCAAAGTTTCGTCCTAGTTTTTTTAATCTAAAAAGTTTGGTTATGATAATGCAGACTACTAAAGTCAGTATCAATAATAAAATAGATGCTAATTTCATTAAAATCATATCCATATTGTATCATAAAAAATCGCTAATGGAAACGAGAAACAGAGGAATTTATAGGAAAGTCAGGCTTTTGAGATTGTGGGTGATTTTTGTTATAATGAAAGTTATGAAATCTTATAATACCTTGAATGATTATTATCGAAAACTCTTTGGAGAAAAGACCTTTAAAGTCCCTATTGATGCGGGGTTTGACTGTCCCAATCGTGATGGAACGGTGGCTCATGGAGGCTGTACTTTTTGTACGGTTTCAGGTTCTGGAGATGCTATCGTAGCACCGGATGCGCCTATCCGTGAGCAATTTTATAAGGAAATTGACTTTATGCATCGTAAGTGGCCAGATGTGCAGAAGTATCTGGTTTATTTTCAAAATTTTACCAACACCCATGAAAAGGTGGAAGTCATTCGAGAGCGCTATGAGCAGGCTATCAATGAGCCAGGTGTAGTAGGAATCAATATCGGAACGCGCCCAGACTGTCTACCAGACGAAACCATTGAATATTTGGCTGAGTTATCGGAGCGCATGCATGTGACGGTTGAATTGGGCTTGCAGACCACTTATGAGGCAACCTCTGATCTGATTAACCGTGCCCACTCCTATGAATTGTACGTGGAGACGGTCAAGCGTTTGAGAAAATATCCCAAGATTGAGATTGTTTCTCATTTGATCAACGGACTTCCTGGTGAAACCCATGAGATGATGATTGAAAATGTCCGCCGTTGTATCACGGATAACGATATTCAAGGGATTAAACTGCACTTGCTTCACCTGATGACCAATACTCGTATGCAACGGGACTACCACGAGGGACGTTTGCAACTGATGAGTCAGGACGAATATGTCAAGGTCATCTGTGACCAACTGGAAATCATTCCCAAGCATATTGTCATCCATCGAATCACAGGAGATGCACCTAGGGATATGCTGATTGGGCCTATGTGGAGCCTCAATAAGTGGGAAGTGCTCAACAGCATTGAGATGGAGATGCGACGTCGTGGAAGTATTCAAGGATGCAAGGCTGTAAAACAGGAGTTTGAAAATGAAAAGACCACTTGAGATGGCACATGATTTTTTGGCTGAGGTAGTGACAAAAGAGGATATCGTAGTGGATGCGACCATGGGAAATGGTCATGACACGCTTTTTCTAGCCAAGCTAGCTAAGCAAGTCTATGCCTTTGATATTCAGGAGCAAGCCTTGGAAAAGACCCAAGAGCGTTTGAACCAAGCAGGAATGACAAATGCCCAGTTAATCTTGCAAGGTCATGAGACACTGGACCAGTTTGTGACAGAAGCCAAGGCAGGGATTTTCAATCTGGGCTATCTGCCGTCAGCTGATAAGTCTGTCATCACCCAACCTCAGACAACGATTGAAGCATTAGAAAAGCTGTGTCATTTGCTTGTCAAAGGGGGACGGATTGCTATCATGATCTACTATGGTCATGAAGGAGGCGACCTCGAGAGGGATGCTGTCTTGGATTTTGTCAGTCAGTTGAACCAACAAGAGTACACAGCTGCTATTTACCGAACTTTAAACCAAGTCAACAACCCACCATTTTTAGTAATGATTGAAAAATTAGAGAGATATAGACATGGATAAACAATACCTACGTGAAAAGCTGGATGCCATGCGCCAGAATTTTGTTGAGTCAACCCACCACGAACGAGCGGTGGGAGTGCTAGACCAAGCACACATGAGCAAAAAAATGCTTAAAATCAAGAAAAAATTAGTTGCTCTTGAGATGGAACGGTGCCAGAGAAAAATTGAGCACAAAGATTGTTCCAAGATTGATCAAAAAATCAAAGAGCAGAAGGAGATATTTGAATCCTGTTGTAAAAAAAATTAAGGAGGAAGTCCGTGGAATTACTGATTTACCTTATCCTATTTTTACTGGTCTTGATTGTCTCAAGTACAACCAATAAGCTCCTGCCCTTTTTGCCTCTCCCTTTGGTGCAGATTCTTTTGGGAATCGTGATTGGTCTTTTTTTACCCAATACCGACTTTCACCTCAATACGGAGTTGTTTTTGGCACTGGTTATCGGGCCCTTGCTTTTCCGAGAGTCGGAGGAAGCAGATATTACGGCTATTTTAAAACACTGGCGAATCATTGTTTATCTCATATTTCCAGTGATTTTCATCTCGACCCTGAGTTTGGGTGGCTTGTCCCATCTTCTTTGGCTCAGTCTTCCCTTGGCGGCTTGCTTGGCTGTTGGGGCGGCACTTGGCCCTACGGACTTGGTAGCCTTTGCCTCTCTTTCGGAGCGGTTTAGCTTTCCTAAGCGCGTGTCCAATATCCTTAAGGGTGAAGGACTCTTGAATGATGCTTCTGGCTTGGTTGCCTTTCAGGTAGCCTTGACAGTTTGGACAACTGGGGCCTTTTCCCTTGGGCAAGCGAGTAGTTCGCTCATCTTTTCAATCCTAGGCGGTTTTTTGATTGGCTTTTTAACAGCCATGACCAACCGTTTCCTCCATAGTTTCTTACTTAGTGTACGAGCAACGGATATTGCCAGCGAACTTTTATTAGAATTGAGTTTGCCCTTGGTAACCTTCTTCCTGGCAGAAGAAGTCCACGTTTCAGGGATTATTGCCGTTGTAGTTGCTGGGATTTTAAAGGCAAGCCGTTTTAAGAAAATTACGCTCCTTGAAGCCCAGGTGGATACGGTGACCGAGACGGTCTGGCATACAGTGAATTTTATGCTAAACGGTTCTGTCTTTGTGATTTTAGGGATGGAGTTGGAAATGATAGCAGAACCTATCTTGACCAATCCAATCTATAATCCCTTACTTTTATTGGTATCTCTTATAGCCCTTACCTTTGTCCTCTTTGCCATTCGTTTTGTCATGATCTATGGATACTATGCCTATAGGACTCGACGCCTCAAAAAAAAGTTAAATAAGTATATGAAGGATATGCTTCTCTTGACCTTCTCAGGTGTCAAGGGAACAGTGTCGATTGCTACGATTCTTCTGATACCAAGTGATTTAGAACAGGAATATCCTCTCTTGCTATTCCTTGTCGCAGGTGTGACGCTTGTAAGCTTTTTAACAGGTCTCTTGGTCTTGCCTCATCTTTCTGATGAACAGGAAGAAAGCAAGGACCATCTCATGCATATCGCTATTTTGAATGAGGTAACGCTAGAGTTGGAAAAAGAGTTGGAAGACACCAGAAATAAACTTCCTCTCTATGCGGCTATTGACAATTATCATGGACGTATTGAAAATCTGATCCTGAGTCAAGAAAATAAGGGGGCTCAAGAAGACTGGGAGGCCTTGAAGCTTCTTATCCTCAGTATTGAAAGTGATGGTTTAGAACAAGCCTACGAAGAAGGAAAGATGAGTGAGCGTGCTTATCGAGTCTACCAACGTTATTTGAAAAGCATGGAACAAGGTATCAATCGCAAGTTTGCTTCACGATTGACCTATTATTTCCTTGTTTCCTTGCGGATTTTACGTTTTCTCCTCCACGAAGTCTTTACTCTTGGCAAGACATTCCGCAGTTGGAAAAATGAAGAATCACAGAAACTCAGAGCTCTTGACTATGATCAAATTGCAGAGCTCTATCTAGAAAATACAGAGATGATTATCGAAAGTTTGGAGAACCTAAAAGGGGTTTATAAGAGTTCTTTGATCAGCTTCATGCAGGATTCTCGTCTTCGTGAAACAGCTATTATCACTAGTGGTGCCTTTGTCGAACGGGTTATCAATCGTGTTAAACCAAACAATATCGATGAGATGCTGAGAGGTTATTATCTGGAGCGCAAGATGATTTTTGAATATGAAGAAAAACGGTTAATTACGACCAAATATGCTAAGAAGTTACGACAAAATGTCAATAACTTAGAGAACTATTCCTTGAAGGAAGCTGCCAATACCCTACCTTATGATATGATGGAATTGGTAAGAAGAAATTAATCAAGATTATAAGTGAAGGAGTGTGACATGAAAAAGTGGTGGAAAGAGCTGATAGACAAGCCTTTATTAAAAGCCTTTTTGCATTATTATCAAGCATCAGATAGTGAGTTGACCAGTGTCGCAGTAGCCTACTATTGGTTGATCTCGATATTTCCCCTACTTTTGGTGGTGGTCAATATCCTCCCTTATTTTCAGATTCCAGTTTCCAATTTTTTAAAGGTTGTCAATGAATTTTTGCCCGATACCATGTATGATGTGGTGGCAAAGATTATTACAGAAGTGCTGACCCAACCTTCAACGGGCTTATTGAGTTTTGCGGTTTTGTCAGCCCTATGGACCTTTTCAAAATCCATGAATTTCCTACAGAAAGCCTTTAATAAAGCTTACGGAGTAGCTAAGAGTAGAGGTTTAATTTACCAGCAATTGATGAGTTTACTAGTCAGTTTTGGCTTGCAAATCCTTTTTGCCTTAGCTCTCTTTCTCAGTGTCTTTGGTCGCATGCTTCTCAACCTTATCAAAAGCTACTGGAAATCGGATAGTCCTCTCTTTGATTATCTGCAAGATCTAACAGGCCCCTTGGTCTATGCCTTGATTTTTGCAATCTTGGTCGTGCTCTACTATTTCCTGCCCAATGTTAAGGTACGACGGATTCGCTATGTGTTGCCAGGTAGTATCTTTGTCTTGTTGACCCTGGTCTTACTGCTCAATATATTTTCAGTCTATGTCAACAATTATGTCAATCACCTAGTGGACGTGCGCTTTTTCAGTTCCGTCGTCGTGGTGGTCATGATGTTTTGGTTTATTCTTATCGCTAAGATTTTAATTGTCGGTGCGGTTATCAATGCCAGTGTCCAGAGTTTGAAAGATCCGAGCTTTAGAAAAGACTAATTCCTTATCCACTACAAAACGCATACTATCAGGCTTTATAAAACCTTGATAATATGCGCTTTTTTGATTATGAAAATTAATAGATAAACATGGCATCGCCAAAACTAAAGAAGCGGTAGTGTTCTTGAATGGCATGGTGGTAGGCATCTAAGACTAATTCACGGCCTGCAAAGGCAGAAACCAACATAACCAGAGTTGATTTTGGCAGGTGGAAGTTGGTTGAGAAGGCATCCACGACCTGCCATTTATAGCCAGGTTTGATAAAGATATTGGTCCAGCCAGAATCTGCTTGGATTTGCCCCTCAAACTTGGAACCAATAGTCTCCAAGGTGCGGATAGAAGTGGTTCCGACAGCAATAACACGACCACCATTTTTCTTAACAGAGCGAAGAGTGGCAGCCGATTCTTCAGAAAGTTGGTAGAATTCTGAGTGCATTTCGTGTTCTTCCAGATTATCCACAGAAACAGGTCTAAAGGTTCCGAGTCCGACATGAAGAGTCAGATAGACTAGATGAACACCCTTAGCTTGGATTTCTGCCAGTAGTTCTTTGGTGAAGTGAAGACCAGCAGTCGGTGCAGCAGCAGAGCCGCTTTCCTTGGCGTAGACCGTTTGATAGCGTTCACGGTCATCCAATTTTTCGTGGATATAAGGTGGTAGCGGCATTTCTCCCAGACTTTCCAAGACTTCTAGGAAAATTCCTTGGTATTCAAAGCGGACAATGCGGCCCCCGTGAGTCAATTCTTCCGTAACGATAGCGCTGAGACGGCCATCACCAAAGTTGACACGAGTACCGACCTTGAGGCGTTTGGCAGGTTTAGCCAGAACTTCCCACTCATCACCACTAATGTTTTTGAGTAGGAGCAGTTCCACATGACCTCCAGTTTCTTCCTTTTGACCATAGAGGCGGGCAGGGAGAACGCGGGTATCGTTCATGACAAGAGCATCACCAGGTTCCAGCATATCAATAATAGAGTGGAAGTGTTTATCCTGCATTTCTCCCGTCTCACGATTGACGATAAGGAGTTTAGAGGCATCTCGTTTTTCAAGGGGTGTTTGGGCAATCAATTCCTCAGGCAAGTGGAAATCAAAATCAGCTGTATTCATATTTCTGTTCATTCTTTCTAAGTTCTAATCTTATCCATTATAACATGTTTCAAGTATAGTCGCTCTTTTTTTGAAAATTAAATCGTTTTCACTTGACAAAAATTGGTCTATACCATATAATAAATATAGACAGAAATGGAGGATGAAAAGATGAAAGTTATTAAAGTTGAAAACCAAATCGAAGGTGGAAAAGTTGCTTTTGAGATTTTGAAGGAAAAATTGGCCAATGGAGCTCAAACCCTAGGACTTGCGACAGGAAGCAGCCCACTTGAATTTTACAAGGAAATTGTTGAGAGTGACCTTGATTTTTCAAATCTAACCAGTGTCAACCTTGATGAGTATGTAGGGCTAGATGGGGACAACCCACAGTCTTATCGTTACTTCATGCAAGAAAACTTGTTCAACCAAAAACCATTTAAAGAAAGTTTTTTGCCTCGTGGTGTTAAGGATCATGCTGAAGCTGAAGTTGAACGCTACAATCAAATTTTGGCTGACCATCCTGTTGATTTACAAATCTTGGGAATTGGTCGCAATGGACATATTGGATTTAATGAACCTGGTACTCCTTTTGACAGTCAAACGCATCTAGTTGAACTGGACCAGTCTACTATTGAAGCCAATGCGCGCTTCTTTGACAAGATTGAAGACGTCCCAACCCAAGCTATTTCAATGGGGATTAAAAACATTTTGGATGCCAAGTCTATTATTCTCTTTGCTTACGGTGAGTCGAAAGCAGAAGCCATTGCCGGAACAGTATCTGGCCCAGTGACTGAGAACCTACCTGCAAGTAGCCTCCAAAATCACTCTGATGTAACCATCATCGCAGATGCTGAAGCGCTTAGCTTACTCGAAAAATAAAAAAGCAATGTTCTATTGAACGCTTTCAACTCTTGTATAAATGGAAGAAAAAATGGTAAATTCCCAAACTAAGTTCCACCGCTAATCCAAGTGGAAGTTAGTCTGATAAAAATCCTAAAAACCAGTGGAAATCCGTGTCAGGGTAAGTTCCACTGGTTTTAATCATGCTTGATTTCATCGCTTTTGTAAGCAAAATGATTAGAATAAGTTGCCCGATAGCTTTGAAGGTTTCACCGCGCTCTAAGCCCAATTGGATATCATTGCGGTCTGAAAGGGTAAGGTGTTTATGTTTTGTCATAGTAGACCTCATTTCTAACTCAAACGTCTCAGACTTAATTCCACCATAAAAATCCGTTTTAGACTAATTTCCACTTCGGTTAGGTAAGTGGAAGTTACTTTGAGAAGTTATGCATAAACCGTATCATATCAAGCTAAGTTCACAATGTTTGATTTATAAAATGAAAAGGAGTATAATGAGTTAAGTCAGTCTAAAATATGCATAAATATTTTAGGGGGGGCTTTTTATTTGTCCTTCCATTGTATATTAACCGATAATTATCGGAAAAGGAGCAAAATGATATATGTTTTATAAAGGTAATGAAGATAGAGAAAAGCGCTTGCGGTTTTCGATTCGTAAGGTTAGTTTTGGTGCTGCTAGTGTTGCAGTAGCAGCCTTGTTCATGTTTCCAGGAAATGGGACAGTGTCTGCCACAGAGCAAGGTGTAACTCCAACTAATGAGGGAAGACAAGGCTCGCCACTGAAAGACCCAGATGTCCAGAATGGAACCTACGGGGCGACTCCAGTAGTCAATCAGTTGGATGGAAATTCTGGTAGCAGTGAGACTACTGCTCCGAAAGGTCAAGAAGAAACATCTACTACTGCGACTCCAGCGCCAGTAGTATCATCTCCTGCTTCAGTAACAGAAGAAGCAGAAGAAAAAGCTACACCTGATCTGGATAAAAAACAGCTGGAAGATTACGTAGCAGAAATTGATGCTAAATTAGCCTCAGGTAGCTATGCGACTAAGACAGATGAAAGTGTCGCAACCCTTAAAGAACATTTAGAATTAGCAAAACTTGCCCTAACAACAGCCAAAAGTCAAGACGAGTTAACAAAAGCTTACAGAAAACTTCTTATGACAGCTAGCAGCGGTTTACGTAATAAGCCTAAAGCGCAAGTGGAAAGTCCTAAACTAGATACCACAGAAGGAAAAGCGACTGTCGGTAAGAAAGCAAGCACTACTGATAAAGCTACAGGAACCAACTCTATCGCAAACTCAGGACAACATGATCCACGTAATGGACAAGCCCTAGACAGAAACAACCCATTCCGAACAGATGGGACAACGACAGATACTGATCCAGATGCGAATCAAACGTATACATTGCCGGGAGATAGTGCCAATCTTAAAGAAGTTGCGAATAGTTTAATAAATTTACCAACAAAAATAACTAATGAAACAAAGATAACTTCTATTAACGAAGTTGGTGCACTACAAAAGATAGCTCCTGGAGAAGTTAAAGATATTAATGAGTTCGGTGGTTGGAAAGCCACTAGTGGAGGAGTCTTTGCTATTGCAAGAAGAACAGACAAAGGAGTATTTCCTATTGAAACTGTAAACACAGTATTGGTTCAGAATGGACCGTATCGGACATGGTTAAATGAGAGTACTTTTGATCGTTCTAAAGATTATGCCTTATTTTTAGCAGAGGTTAGAACAAAAGCTACTGAAGAAGAAGCTGTAGATGATGGCAGTGTATATGTGGCAGAAAGGCATTACGCGAATAAAGGAATAGGGCTTGCTAAATTTAAAGGGATTGAAAAAACATTCAAAGCTTATTCTAAGTCTACTGGATCTGATGTTATTGTTTCTTTTAAAACAGGATTTACAGGAGATATTGATGGTAAGAAAGCAAAATATAGAGTAGAAGTATTCGCAAAAGATGAGTCCGGTACTACTAGAACAATATACGATCAAATATTTAGCCCTAATGAAAATAGAGAGGATGAAACTAAAAAAGTAGTTGCACCTATCATTGGAAGAGATCAATATTTCGATACGAATAGGGCTTCACTACCTACTAGAGAAACATTAAATGAAAAATTAGAACAAGATCCTAATAAAAGAAGATTGGGTACTAGTACGGGAACATTTACAAGTAAAGGAATAGTCTTGGAACCTAATGTTACGGAGTACACTGTTCGTATAAGCCCGGGAGATAATGCAAATCTAGGAATGGGATATCAAGTTCCATGGAAGCAATATGCCTTACCTATTTCAGGACTAGGGTTTACTCTTGAGCAAGATACAAGTAGGGTTGCTAAAGCACTTTTACAAAGAGTTTACAATAAGTTAAAAGAAACAGAAGAAAAAGATACCAAAGGAAAAACAGAAGCAACTATCAATGACTATAGAACACAATTAGAAAATGTTAATAAATTATTGACAGGAGATTTAAAGAAAACTCAAGACTATAAAGATATCGTAACGACTGTGTTAGCGGCTCAACAAGCGTTAAGAACTGATAAATCAAAATTAGATACTGCAAATACTAAATTATTAAATTTAATAAATGAAAATCCAGATCCAAGAATCGGTAAGACACTAACTTCTATAACCTCTTATGATTTTGCAAAAACAGAAGCAATCAATGCTCAAACAGAGGCACAAAAAATATTAAATCAAGATAATCCGGATCCAGATGTAGTAGCTACTATTGCAAGTGAATTAAATGAAAAATTAGCAGAATTAAAAATAGCAAGAGCTGAATTAGTAGATAAAGCAACAGAAGAGCAAAAAACAAAATTAGAAGCAGATGCTGGAAAACTAACAAAAGCAAGTACAGAAGGTAAAACTCAAGATAGTATTACTGCCTATAATGAAAAATATGCTCAACTAGCAACAGAGTTAGAAGCGGCAAAAAACAAAGCAACAGCGATCAAAGAAGCTGGGGACAATGCAAGTGAACACGAGGCATTAAAAGCGCAAGCGGCAGTTGATGGAGTATTAGCAAAACTAGAAGCAGCCAAAGCAGTGTTAGTGGACAAAGCGACAGATGATCAAGTATCAGAGTTACGAAAAGCAGACGTATCATTAACACCAGCATCAGCAAGTACATTTGAAACAGCAAAAACTCCGGCAAGTATTGCAGCGTACAAAAAAGCAGTAGAAGCGATTCAAACAGATTTAACAGAAGCGAAAGCTACAGCAGCAGATTTAGTGAGAAAAGCAGAACAAAATAATGCGACACAAGCAGATGCAACATCAGCAATCGCAAAAGTGGATAAATTAAAAGTTGAATTAGCAAAAGCCAATGCACTACTAAAAGACAAAGCGAATACTAGCGACTTAGCAACAGCTAAAGATGCATTAAAAGAATTAGCGAAAGTAGAAAACGCAACCGATGGCAAAACAACTTCTACAGCAGCAGCGTATACAGCAGCTAAACAAGCAGCGGATGCCGCAGTAGCAAAAGCCGAGGGATTAATGGCAAATCCCAATGTAACACCAGAAGAAGTTGCAGAAGCATTAACAGAAGTAAAAGCTAGGAAAGACGAGTTAGAAAAAGCCAAAGTAGCGTTAGTAGATAAAGCAACAGAAGAGCAAAAAACAAAATTAGAAGCAGATGCTGGAAAACTAACAAAAGCAAGTACAGAAGGTAAAACTCAAGATAGTATTACTGCCTATAATGAAAAATATGCTCAACTAGCAACAGAGTTAGAAGCGGCAAAAACTGAAGCTGAAAAAGTTTTAGCAAAAGAAAATAATGCGACTAAAGAAGAAGTTACAGCAGCACAAGCAAAAGTAGATGCAGTAAAAGCAGAATTAGATAAAGCTGTAGAATTGTTAAAGGATCTTGACAGAGAAGCTGCTAAAAAAGAAATTGCTGATGCTGCTAAAACAGCGACGGATGCTATTGAAGCTAGTACAAGCTTCACGCCAGAACAAAAGGCAGAAGAAAAAGTCAAAGTAGCTAAAGAAGCAACAGATGCAACAGATGCCATTGATAAAGCGACAACTGAAGCTGAACTAGATAAAGCTTTACGTACATTCCTATACCAAATGGATCAAGATTCATTAGTTTATGAACGACCATCTTTTGACCTTGAAGCATTCATTCAATCATCTATTACTGGAGTAGTAACAGTTGAACGTGGAAAAGCAATTCATCAAGCTGATATCATTGCTAAACTAAACTTACCAGAGAGTATTACGGTCATTAGCATAGATTTACCGGATACAAATACATTAGGTGACAAGTTTGCTAAAGTAATGTTAAGATTAGCAGATGGAAAAGAAATAACTGTAAAAGTACCGGTTAGAGTTGTTGCTTCACAAAGTGGGGAGTCTAAACCAGAAACTTCTCTTCCAGATTATGGCAGAAATAACGGATCAACTAACACTGATGCAAAAGTGGATAAAGCGAAGTTAGAAGGTGCTATTCGTCAATTAGATGAACTAATCATCCAAGAATCAGCTAAGCTTGATGCAGAAACTGCAAAAGAAGCGAATGCATTATCAGCAGATGCTAAGAAAGTATTTGCTAATGCAGACACAAGTCAAGCAGAAGTGGATGCAATGATTAAACGTATCGAAGACTTCATGGCGAAAGTTGCTCTATCAACTGATCATGCAACTCCAACTAACGACCAAGCTGCTCAAACACCAGCTGTAGCTCCAACTACTACTCAAGCAGCAGTTAACGCTGGTCACATAGCATCAGCACAAGCAAGTGTGCGTACAGTCGCTAAAGAATTGCCAAACACAGGTACAGTAGATTCTGTAGTATCTATGGTAGTAGCGGCCGCAAGTGCATTACTTGGTCTTGGTCTTGCAGGCCGTCGTCGTAAAGAAGACGAAGAAGCTTAATTGGTAGATTGTTTGATAAACATCAGATGATAATACTCAATGAAAATCAAATAGCAAACTAGGAAGCTAGCCACAGGCTACTCAAAACAGTGTTTTGAGGTTACAGATAGAACTGACGAAGTCAGTAACATATACCTACGGCAAGGCGAAGCTGACGTGGTTTGAAGAGATTTTCGAAGAGTATAAGTCCGATTTTCAAAGCTTAAACAAGTACCTCTCATAAGAAATCTCCTAGTAGGAAGGCGCTACAACCAAAGAAATCCTCTGATATCTTCTTTTAGACATATGATCTATCCCTTTAATGAGTGATCATATTCTCGATAAAAATAAGTACTGAATCCTGTTTCATCAATATAAACAGGTGCTAAGCGCTTTCAACTCTTGTATAAATGGCAGAAAAAATCAAAATTAAATCGCATTTTTGCTTGACAATTATTCCTTTTACGTGTAGAATAAAATAGATATTGAACTTGAAGGGAGTGAAAAAAATGTCTAAAACAGTAGTACGTAAGAATGAATCTCTTGACGACGCACTTCGTCGTTTCAAACGTGCGGTTACTAAAGCTGGTACTCTTCAAGAAACACGCAAACGTGAATTCTATGAAAAACCTTCTGTAAAACGTAAACGTAAATCAGAAGCAGCTCGTAAACGTAAAAAATTCTAATTAGAACTGAAAGGCTAGAGAAATCTAGTCTTTTTCTTTTAAATAAATACTACAAAGCCTGCAAAAATCTGAAATATCCTCCTACAATTTGATATAATAGAGAGAAGAACTCATTTGAAGGAGGAAATGATGTCGGTTTTAGTAAAAGAAGTGATTGAAAAGCTTAGACTAGACATTGTCTATGGCGAACCAGAATTACTTGAAAAGGAAATTAATACCGCGGACATTACGCGACCTGGTCTTGAAATGACAGGATATTTTGACTACTACACGCCAGAGCGAATCCAGCTCTTGGGAATGAAGGAGTGGTCCTATCTTGTTTCGATGTCCTCTCACAATCGTTACCAAGTCTTGAAAAAAATGTTTCTACCTGAGACACCTGCGGTCATTGTTGCTCGAGGTTTGGTGGTTCCCGAGGAGATGCTAAAGGCAGCCAGAGAATGTAAGATTGCTATTTTAACCAGTCGTACAGCTACTAGTCGTTTGTCTGGAGAGCTATCTAGTTATCTGGATTCTCGTTTGGCAGAACGTACCAGTGTGCACGGTGTCTTGATGGACATCTATGGGATGGGTGTCTTGATTCAGGGAGATAGCGGTATCGGTAAGAGTGAGACAGGTTTAGAGCTTGTAAAACGTGGTCACCGCTTGGTAGCTGATGACCGTGTCGATATCTTTGCCAAGGATGAGATTACTCTTTGGGGTGAACCAGCTGAAATCTTGAAACACTTGATTGAAATTCGTGGGGTTGGGATTATCGATGTTATGAGCCTCTACGGTGCGAGTGCGGTCAAGGATTCTTCACAAGTCCAGCTGGCTGTTTACTTGGAAAATTACGATACGCATAAGACTTTTGATCGTCTGGGAAACAATGCAGAGGAAATAGAAATTTCTGGCGTAGGCATTCCTCGTATCCGAATTCCAGTTAAAACAGGTCGGAATATCTCTGTCGTCATTGAGGCTGCTGCCATGAACTATCGTGCCAAGGAAATGGGCTTTGATGCGACGCGTTTATTCGAAGAACGTTTGACAAATCTCATTGCTCAGAACGAGGTGCCTAATGCTTGATCCAATTGCTATTCATCTAGGCCCTCTAGCTATCCGATGGTATGCCTTGTGTATTGTGACAGGCTTGATTCTTGCGGTTTATTTGACCATGAAAGAAGCGCCTAGAAAGAAAATTATACCAGACGATATTTTAGATTTTATCTTGATAGCCTTTCCTTTGGCTATTTTAGGAGCTCGTCTCTACTATGTTATTTTCCGTTTTGATTACTATAGTCAGAATTTGGGAGAAATTTTTGCCATTTGGAATGGTGGTTTGGCCATTTACGGTGGTTTGATAACTGGTGCCCTTGTACTCTATATCTTTGCTGATCGTAAACTCATCAATACTTGGGATTTTCTAGACATTGCGGCGCCTAGCGTCATGATTGCCCAAAGTTTGGGTCGCTGGGGTAATTTCTTTAACCAAGAAGCCTATGGTGCAACAGTGGATAATCTGGATTATCTACCTGGCTTTATACGTGACCAGATGTATATTGAGGGGAGCTACCGTCAGCCGACCTTCCTTTATGAGTCTTTATGGAATCTACTTGGATTTGCCTTGATTTTGGTATTCAGACGGAAATGGAAGAGTCTCAGACGAGGTCATATCACTGCTTTCTACTTGATTTGGTATGGTTTCGGTCGAATGGTCATCGAAGGCATGCGGACAGATAGCCTTATGTTCTTTGGTCTTCGAGTGTCTCAATGGCTATCAGTTGTCCTTATCGGTCTCGGTATTTTTATCATTCTATATCAAAATCGAAAGAAGGCCCCTTACTATGTTACAGAGGAGGAAAATTAAATGTTAGAAGTTGCATATATTCTTGTAGCCATTGCTTTGATTGTCTTTTTGGTCTATCTGATTATCACGGTACAAAAGCTTGGTCGTGTTATTGATGAAACAGAGAAGACGATTAAAACCTTAACTTCAGATGTGGATGTGACCTTACATCATACCAATGAATTGCTATCTAAGGTCAATGTCTTGGCAGATGATATCAATGTCAAGGTGGCAACGATTGATCCACTCTTTAGCGCTGTTGCAGATTTATCTCTATCTGTTTCAGACCTCAATGATCATGCGCGTGTCTTGAGCAAGAAAGCTTCATCGGCTGGTTCAAAAACACTTAAGACTGGTGCAAGTTTGTCAGCTCTACGTGTCGCAAGTAAATTTTTCAAAAAATAAAAAAGGAGAATTCTTATGGGTAAACTATCCTCAATCCTTTTAGGAACCGTTTCAGGTGCAGCTCTTGCCTTGTTTTTAACAAGTGACAAGGGCAAGCAAGTTTGCAGTCAGGCTCAAGATTTTCTAGATGATTTGAGAGAAGATCCTGAGTATGCCAAGGAGCAGGTCTGTGAAAAACTGACAGAAGTTAAGGATCAGGCTACAGATTTTGTTCTGAAAACCAAAGAACAGGTTGAGTCAGGTGAAATCACTGTGGACAGTGTACTTGCTCAAGCCAAATCATGTGCCCGTCAAGCGACAGAAGCATCAAAAAATCGATTCAATAATCTCAAGGAGCAATGGCAAGAAAAGGCCGAAACTCTTGAGGAATCAGAAGAGATTGTGATTGATATCAAAGAAGAAAAAATCTAGATTTGACGAGACTGGGCAAAAACTCAATTCTAGGAAAAAATGAAGTAAATCTTCTCACAATAAAACACATAGTATCAAGTTTTTTCAATACTTGATACTATGTGTTTTTTGATTTTAAAGGCTTTTTGACAAACCTTTTTTAAAACATATGAGTGTTATGAATTTTTATGGTATAATGGCAGTGTTAGAAGTGAAATATTTACATTTTTTTATATTTTACTGATATTTTAGTAATATTAAGCAATCCATTTTCTATGATTAGAAATCAATGCGATAGTTTAGGACAAAGTAGAGGAAAAGCTCTAAAATTTTAGTCAAGAAACGGTTTAGTATTTTGTCAATGTAAAATATTAGAATCCTCTATTTTGTAAAAAATAGCTAGAAAGAAAGTTGGTAAAATGAAAGATATTTTTAATAAACGTCAACGTTTTTCGATTCGAAAATTTTCTGTTGGAGTGGCTTCTGTATTAATAGGAATTGCCTTGTTTACACCATCTCAGGGAGTGCTTGCTTCTACGGGAAATAATTTGGCAACAGAGATAGGAGTTAATTCTGAAAGGGAGAATTCGACCCCTACTGTGGAGAAAAAACAAGAGGCTCAAAATTCACCAGAAAATCGAGATGATCTTTCCAGTCCAGCCCCCAAAGATACCCCAATCGAATCTACAAGGACTACAGGACTTGAGACATCTGGGGATAAGGAAAATAATAGCTTGACCACAAGGGATTTCGTGGCGGGTGAAGACAGATCAAGCACTCCAGCGGTGAGAGCAGCATCAAATCCTTCCGAGGTTAAAAAGTATGAATTAACTGATGAGTATGCTAAGCAAATAAAAGCAGGAGTAATCGGTTCAGAAGGCAATAAGCTTGATAGTTTGTTATTAAACGGCCCTCAGTTAAGTCCAGAAGCCTATACAGATGATGATTACTTGAAGGATAAAGAAGAACTTTATATTTATGAAAAAGACGGGAAAAAGTATGTAGGCTACAATAGTCATCCTATGTTAGAAGATACTGATGGTGATGGTATTATTGACAGTAACGAAAAGCCAGATGAAAAATTAAAATGGAATGTAAGTGAGCGCGATATGATTATGTTCATGGAATTGTCCTACCGTGATGATAATTATATTGATAGAGTGCTGGATCATAAGAAACCTTTAACAGAGTCAGAGTTATATAAAAAGAATGGTGACCGTAAACCACGTTATGAATATATGATGATGAATAAGGAATTAGGACCTTATTGGGAGAGGAAGAAAAGTTATCATACCTCCAGTGGACTAGATGCTGTGTTGTATGAGACGAAGAGTGATTTCTTATATTTACCAAATGGAACTGCACAAGTATTAGCCTTTCGTGGAACAAGTGATGTGAAAGATATTAAAGCAGATATCACTCTGGGAACTGGAAGAAATCCTCAACAGGGGATAGATGCAGAAAATATCATGCGCGAACTAGCTAAAGATAAGAGCATTACCAATCTTTATTTAACAGGACATTCTTTAGGAGGATATTTAGTACAACGGGCAATGGTTGAAGCCTATGAGTTGGCATATTCTGACAGCAGAGTCATGTCTCCTAAAGAACAGTTGGCTTATAGAAACTTTTATAATAATGTATTAAAAAAAGGAACAACATTTAATGCCCCAAAAGTAGTGACGAGTTTGGTTTCTGGTCGTGAATTTTGGCAAAAAGGTTTAGATAGCAAAAAAATAGCTAAGTCTGGTAAAATGACTCATTATATTGTTGATAATGATTCGACGATAAGAAAAGGTGTCAGCAATGATAGTGATGTTGTTATAAATGTTGGACGAACCAGTGGAGGTCATAGTTCACGTTCTTATTTTGAAGCCGATATGATTAATAGACGATCAGAGTTTATATCTGGGAAACGAATTTCTTTAGATGGGACAGGTTATCAAGATAAAAAAATAACAACAGTTAAATCTGTAGAAAAAGTTGGAGAAACTGCTGTATATAGTAAACGCGGAGATGACATCATTAAGTCAACAACTGTTAGTATGAAAGACCCAGATACAGGTCAGATTACAAAAAATACACTTGATGAAGTGTTCGAGAAAGATGGAGCCAAGGCTAAAGTTGTCGCTACGTCAATACAGCCAAGTATTCGTTACGAGAAAGACGCTACAAGAGCCAAAGGTGAAGTAAAAATCACAGTAGCTGGTATTTCAGGCACTAGAACAGTAACCACAACCTATACAGTTAATGCTACAGATGGCAGCCTTATTCCACATGAAGGTCAACCAGTTATCAAACCTTCAACTCCTACAGTGGTCAAAGTGCCAGCTAAGGATGAGGTTGAATACCTCAAAGAAGTCGATGATATTGTTAAGAATACTACAACTTACGCAGTCAATCCAAACACAGGTGTCCTTACCCCAACAGAGAAAAAGGAAGTGTTCAAGAAAGATGGAGCCAAGGCTAAGGTTGTCGTTATGCCAATAGAGCCAAGTATTCGTTACGAGAAAGACGCCACAAGAGCCAAAGGTGAAGTAAAAATCACATCAGCTGGTACGTTAGGAACAAGTACAGTAACCACCACCTACACGGTTAATCCTACAGATGGTAGCCTCATTCCACATGAAGAACCGGCAGTAGTAGTTCCATCAAAACCGACAGTGGTCAAAGTTCCAGCTAAGGATGAGGTTGAATACCTCAAAGAAGTCGATGATGTTGCTAAGAAGACTACAATTTACGAAGTGAATGAAAGTACAGGAGACCTTATTCCAACCGTTAGGCAAGACATTGTCAGTCCAAATGGCGTCAAATCCAAAGTCGTAACCAAAATAATTCCGGTAACAACACGGTATGAAGCAGATAAAACCAAAGATGTAGGAAATACTACGGTTACTAATAATGGATCTGAAGGTAAGATAGTAACAACAACATCAACACTTGTTAATGAAACTAACGGTACAGTAACGGATGGGACACCGGTTGTTAGTAGAACAGAAATGGTACCAAAAGTCGTTAAAGTTGGTGCCAAAGACAAAGTCTTAGAAACTCCTATTGAACCAGAAGTGGAATACATTAAAGATGTTGAAAAAGACTTCGGTACACAAGATCAGCGTACTGAGGGTGAAAAAGGTAAAGCAGTCACTACAACCACTTACGATGTAGATCCAAAGGACGGTCATATCACAGAACACCTTGGTAATCCAGTCGTCACCCCGGCAGGTAAGACAATCGTTAAAGTAGGAGCAAAAACTAAGGTTGAACGCTCTAAAGATCCTGAAGGTCGTGAAGTTATCAACACTACAACTTATGAAGTTGATCCAAAAACGGGTAAGGTAACTCCTATAACAGTTCGAACTGATGGGAAATCGAAAGAAGCAAAAGTAGAGTTAGAACAAGATCCTAAGACAGGTGATGATACAGCAACACCGAAGACACAAGATGGCTCAATATACGCACCAGGAACTAAGGTAGAAGTCCCAGACGAAGATGGTAAAGGTAAAGTACCAAATAGTGATCTACCAGATGTAGAAAAACCAGGTACAGGTACGATTACTGAGCCAGGTAAACCATCTTTGGAAGTTCCTAATGTAACAATGTTTGAAAATGGTGTATTACCGGATTCAATTGAATTACCAGAGATAATGATTGAGGTTCGTTGGATTGGTGAAGATGGAAATGTATTGAAACCATCCCTTAAGACAGGCAATGAAAAGGATGCGGAACATGGATCAATTTCAGGATATGAATTTGTACGAACTGTGATTGATGAAAATGAACCAGTAATGACTCACATTTTCAGAAAAGCAAGTGGAAGTACAAATCCAAATACAATTCCAGCAACTCTACCTAAAGTAACAATTTTTGAAAATGGTGTATTACCAGATTCAATTGAGTTGCCAGAGCTAATGATTGAGGTTCGATGGATTGATGAAGATGGAAATGTATTGAAACCATCCCTTAAGACAGGCAATGAAAAGGATTCGGAACATGGATCAATTTCAGGATATGAATTTGTACGAACTGTGATTGATGAAAATGAACCAGTAATGACCCACATTTTCAGAAAAGCAAGTGGAAGTACAAATCCAAATACAATTCCAGTAAACCCAGTCACACCTGATACTAATGGAAATACTGGTCCCGATACATCTGCGCTAACAACTCCAATTCCAGTTGCGCCAGTCACAGCTGATGCTAATGGAAATCCTGGTCAAGATACAGCTGCACCAACAACTTCAACTCCAATTCCAGATTCAGTTACTCCGAATGCAAAACATGAAAATACTACAGATACTATTGATAACGGAGCTAAGTCAAATGAATTTCAAAATGTACTACCAAATACAGGAACGGAATTAAATGCGACTCTTGCCTCTCTAGGACTTCTTGGACTATTGAGTGGATTTGGACTTGTAGTTCGCAAGAAAAAAGAAGACTAAAAATTTAGTAAAAAGATGAACTGTTCATTGTTAAGTGGACAATGAAATATTAAACAACGGCCTTGTTCCTCATTTTAAGAGGTACAAGGCCGTTGTTGTATTTTTTGAAAAGTAGATTCTATGGTATGTTGAAATAAGATGTGAATAAATCGATTAGGTAAGAAGACTAATTTCTAGAAATATTTTAGTGGTTCCGATATACTATTCTAGTTTCAATCTGCTATAGATGAGTCATCTGTTACTATTAAATTTTCTAGATGATTGTTTTTACTATTAAAAATGACGGTGAATTATCTGACATGATAAGTGGTTACAGATTTATTTTAAAGCTAGAGATTTGATTATGTTGATACATATAACATAATAACATTTTATAAATAATTAAATATTTTATCCCTTGTTTTATGTAATAAATCGGTTTTGACTTGTTTAAATATATTAAAAATGGTATAATCGAGTTGTGATAGCTGTGATAGCTGTGATAGCTGTGATAGCTGTGATGTTATTTGCTAATAGCAATCATCATAGTGATTTTTGTAGCTTAACTCTTTTTAAGGAGTTGAAGTTATAAAGATTGCTTTTTAATTATATTGTCCTTAGGAGGAGAAATGGAACACAAATCGAATTCATATAAAGTAAATCGACAGCAACGTGAAAAAGTTTTGCGCTATTCTATTCGAAAGTATAGTTTTGGTGCAGCTTCAGTTGCTGTAGCAGCGCTGATGTTTTTGGGTGCGCGCGTTGCGAGTGCGGATAGTGTAAGCGAAAATACTGCACCATCTGCTGCAGGTGTAGTAAGCCCTAAAGATGAGCCTAAGTCGCCTCAAGGTATTGCGGAACCTACTGAAAATAAAGTAGATGCAGGAAAAAATTCTTCAGAAAATCAAGCGCTTACAAGTGCTGTGAATGACGCGCCTACAGTCGATAAAGCCAAGTTGAAAAAAGTAGTTGAAGAATTAAATTCTCTTCTTTCAACTAAATTAAACCTTGACGATTCAGTAGTCTCACCTGTTAAAGACAGACTTCAAAAAGGGAAAGAGGCCCTAGAAAATTCTGAGCTAGCTCAAAAGGATATTGATGAGCTTGTAGAACTCTTGTCTAAAGATGTGACAGTGGTATCAGTTGCTGCTAAAGAAGCAACTGAGGTTCAAGTAGATAAAAAAGTTGATAAACAAGTAGATAAAACTGAGAAACCAGTTGAAAACCTAGCTAACCAATCTTCTCCTGAAGTAAGCGCAAGTGAAGAGAGTCAAGCTGTTTCAGCTAAAAAAGATTCTTTGAAAGTATCTGTAGATCAATTGCAGGCAGCTGTTTTGGAAGTGCCTGAGCATGAGACAAGCAAAGAAGTTCTTGAAAAAGCCAATGAACTATTAGGGGTGGCTCAAGGAGTCCTTGAAAATACAACAGTTTCTCTGAACGAAGTTGAAGAAATGACAAAACGTGTGAAGAGAATGTTTAACTCTGTTAAAAACGCTAGCTTGCGTCTGACTTCAGGTGCTCGTGACTCACGTAATGGTCAAAGCATGGGAGAAGGAACACAATTTAGAGCGGGTACGGAAATTAATTCAGGAGCATTGAAAAATATTAAATACTACGCATCTGTTGATCCAAGTACCAATGGAGGAAACGGAACAAGAAATGATGATCCAGATTTTACTGAAAATAAAACTGTAATTAAAGCATTTTACCAAGAGGATTCTGAGGGTAAATGGATAGTATATGATGTATTTTTCAATAATGATGGAAGAAAGATGACTGATAAGTCATATGGGCAACACTATTATTTCCAACCACCGTTTAATATAATGGATCCAGAAAATATAGTAAAAGATTTAAGTTTTACTCGATATCGTAAAAATGGTGGAACAAGACTTTCTGATGGATTCCAAGGGTTTGAACAATATGGAAATTCAGCAGAAATAACTAATCCTTGGACTCAAAAACAACGAATTTTCAATGGAGATAAAAGAACTTTTTATGATCCAAACTCGGGAGTAGCGCGAGAAAATCAAAAACCTCAAGTATTTAAAAATAATGCTAATGATCCAATTTTAAATGAGATTGTTAGAAAGAAAGATGGTAATTATACAGGAGGGGTTACATATAATCTTGGTATTGAAGCTCGTAAAGAAAGTACAGATTATGCAGTTCATATGCATGCAAAAGTCAAATTAAAGAATGATGTAACTGAAAATGAAGCTAACACATACGGTAGAGTTTTTGCTGCTTCTGTTACATCTGGGCCTACTACTAATCAATCATATATTGTAGGTGCTAGAGGAACTAGTTTAAAACCTAAGGATACAATTCCACCTACAATTACTGCTAATGATTCAATTGTTACAAAAAATGAAAAAATTGTAGATATTCCAGTAACAGCTGTAGATAATACAGGTGGAGTCGGAATGCGTCCAAACAGTCCGATTGAAGTAACTGGATTACCACAAGGATTAACATTTACGAATGGTAAAATTACTGGAACACCGACAGGACCTGTAGGAGATAGTACAGTAACGATTAAAGCCTATGATAAAAATGGAAATAAGGCTGAAAAAACAATTACAATTACAGTAAAAGATCAAGCGTCTAAATACAGTCCGACAGGAGAAACGCTAACAGTTAACCAAGGTCAAACGATTTCAGATGATGCAGTAAAAGCAAAAGTGAAAAATTATGGCCCAGGAACATTAACAGTTGTAAGCAAACCATCAACAGCAAAAGCAGGAAACGTTGGGAATGCGGTAGTGAAAGTAACATACCCAGATGGATCGTCTGAGAATGTAAATGTACCAGTTACAGTACTAGAAGCACCAGATACACAACCTCCAACATTAGCTATTACACCAGCTAACCAAACAGTAGTAGAAGGTGAAACAGTAACATTCACATTAACAGCAAAAGATAATAAAGTTGTTAAAATAGACGGTACTGATTTCACTACAAAATATGGTAACAGACTTCTGTCTGGTAAAGCAACAAATACTAATGTAAAAATTACTGATACTGAAAAAGTAACTAAAATTACTATTACTACAAGTAAAGAGGATGTCGGTAAAACAAATACGATTACTTTCAATGCTAGTGACAATGCTGGTAATAAAGCTAAGCCAGTAACTTTCACATTCAATGTAACACCACGTGATACTCAAAAACCAGAAGCAACGTTAAATGGTGTTCGTTTGACAGAAAATGCCAATACACCTATATTTACTGTGTACCGAGGAGCGACATTTAACCCAGAACTAAAAGTATGGGATAATTCTGGTGTGATTTCTAAAGTAGAAGTTAAGGGAGGACTTCCAAAAGGAGTAACTGCTTCTACATTTACAGCACAAACAGGTAAAACTGAAAAAACTCCATATGCAACGCGTTTATCTTCAGGTACTGTATTGAATACTGAAACTTTAGGAGAACATGAAGCAACTCTACATGTTGAAGGAAGTAGTGCTACTGATAGTCGTGATTTGAAATTCAAATATCGTGTAGTGGATATTGAAACAAGAAATCTAGAAAACGGTATCGCAAAAGTACCAGTAGCTTCAACATTGAATGTAGCCAATAGTGGTAAAAACATTGATGCCCATAGATATCTTAAAGTTGTAGATAGTGAAGATAAAGCAGATCGTGGAAATAATTATTTACCAAGTGGTATGACCTGGACATGGAAACAAGGTGATAAATTAGATCCAGGAACAACACTAGATAACTCAGGGAAATATACTCGAAACGCAACAGCAGTATTCCCAGATACTAGCAAAAATTCTATTACGGATGTAAATAGTACAACTAGAACAACATTTGCACCTGCAGAAATCAAGCGTCAAGTAGTGTTGGCAGTAACACCAACAGTACCTAGTATAGTAGGTAATGAGGATGGTAGTGTAACAATAACACCACCAACACGCCCTAATAGTACTAATCCTCAGGATATTGATACAATTACCCTTACTTATGTACCAACAGGTAAGACTACACCAGAAACTGTAATAGTTACAAAATCAGGAAATACTTGGACAGCAACCGTAAATGGTAAAACAACGGATAAAGTATCAGTAACACCTGCAGGAGTTGTAACAATTTCTGATGCTGAAGTTGCAGATAAAACAGAAGTAACTGCAAAAGTTTCTAAGAGAATTGATAATAATCTTACTCTTGAGAGTCCTGTAGCTAGAGGGACAGCAAATGGACCTTTGGCAGCTGAGGTTACACCACCAGCACCAGTTACGGAAAAAGCACCAATTACACCAGTAACAGTAGTAACACCAAACAAACCAGGCTCAACAATCACTACAGAAACACCAGTCAATGGTTTAACAGTAGATGGCGATGGTAACTTAACTGGAACACCAACTGTTACAGACTGGGGTAAAGATGAAGAAGAACGTAAGATCATCATCCCAGTTAAAGTGAAGAAGGGCAACGAAGAAGTTGTTGTGAATGTACCAGTTACAATTCAACGCGATACAGATGGAGACGGTATCCCAGATAAAGTAGATCCAGATGATGACAACGATGGAATTCCAGATGAGGAAGAAATCACAAATGGAACAGATCCAAAAGTAGCGAATGGATTAACAGGAACAGTAACAGGAAAAACTGTACCAGAAAAAACACCAGTACCAGCAAATACTAAGGTAGTAACACCAAACAAACCAGGCACAACGATTACAGTAGATAATCCAGTAAATGGTTTAACAGTAGATAACGGTGGAAATCTAGTAGGAACACCAACAGTAACAGATTGGGGACCAAAAGAAGAAGAACGTACAGTAGAGATTCCAGTTAAACTGAAGCGTGGAACAGAAGAAGTTGTAGTCAAAGTTCCAGTTAAAATTCAACGTGATACAGATGGAGACGGTATTCCAGATGTGACCGATCCAGATGATGACAACGATGGAATTCCAGACAAGGATGAAGAGAACAATGGAACAGATCCTAAGACACCAACAACTCAAACTCCTACAATCGAAATTACTCAACAACCAAATGGAAATGCGATTGTAACGCCTAAGAAACCAGATGGAACAACATATCCACCAGGAACTAAGGTAGAAATCCCAGGAGAAGATGGAACAACAATCACAGTAACAATTGGTGACAATGGTTCAGGTGAAGTACCAAATGACAAACTTCCTAAGAAAGATGTCCCAGGTACAGGAACAGTAACCGAACCT